>JACDCK010000002.1 GCA_013817595.1 Pyrinomonadaceae bacterium
GGCACACGGGCCGGCAACCTATGAGAAACTGGGCATTGAAACGCTTGCCGGCCGCTTGACGACCAAATACCGCGTCGTAATGGTCGCCGGAGCTGACTCACAGAATGAGACCTTAATATGGATTGACGAAGCTTTGGGTCTCCCAATCAAATCGGAGGCAATGTCCAAGTCCAGTTGGCAGTCGTCGACGGTAACTATGGAACTGAAAGACGTAAGGCTGGAGGTAGACCAGGGCTTGTTTTCATGGCCATCTGACTACAGAAAGGTCGAGTCCCGGTTGATTTCCGACTTGCTACGAAACGGTGGAGGACCTGCAACTCCCAAACCTGAAAAGAAATAAGCCAACCTCCCCTATGCTCAAGGCATCCGAAAGGCGCACACTGAAGCAGTGTGATGTTTCGAAACCCTCCGGGATGATGTAACGAACAAGAAAGGCTTTATTCAAGTGATAATTAGAATCCTCAGCAGCGTGTTTGTCGTGGGCCTATTGCTGGCGGGATTGGCGAGTCCGGTCATAGCGCAAACCAGACGTGGCGTGGCGGCAACGACCCGTCAGAGTCTTTTGGCCAAACTTCCGGCATCGGACGCGGTGGCGCAGGTCAACGTTAAGCGTGTATTAGCAGAAGCGCTGCCCAAACTGCTGGCGGGCAACTCAGCCAGGTTGGCAGAGGTCGATTCTCATATCGAACAGTTTAAGACTCGCACGAGTCTCGATTTGCGTTCGTTCGATGAAATTGCTCTGGGCATGCGATATAGCTATCCGAAATCTAGCTACCCGTCATTACAAGTTGGGATGAGCGAAAGTGAGGCGCTCGCGACTCTTGGTGCGCCTGACAAGAAAAATTCGATGACTCACGCCAACGGAAGAAATGAATATTGGCGTTATGAGGGGAAGAAATTGTCTTTGACCTTCTCGAATGGAAGACTAGCGGCGATTCATGAGGAAGGGGATGCAGGCATCACCAAGATCCACACCGTGGTAGTGGCCCGTGGAGCTTTCAATACCGGCGCAATCGCTGCCGCTGGAACAGCGGGGGCCGTCGGCAAATACCGCGAAGAAAAGTATCTCGGCAAGACCATTTACATCTTTACTCTGGATCAGCAGGTGAAAATTATGGGCTTGCTGGACTTGAAGATCAGGGAACTCGCGGTTACTCCGATCGACGCGAACACTCTGGCCCTTGGTGATGTGGAACGCGTTCGCAACGCCGTCGCTGCCAGCAGGGACAGGAGGCGTCCCAACGCAGAGTTGAGTGCTCTGGCTACGCAGGATCCAAACGCTATTGTGGGCTTCGCGGGAAACGTTACCGCAGAGCTGCTTCAGAACCTTCGCATCGGTAATGAAGCAATCGCGAAGGATGTGGCCGCCGTGAGACAGGCTTACGGATCACTCGCTTTGACCGAAAAGGATCTGGAGATGTTGGTTGCTGCTCGTACGGTCGATGCGGGTTCAGCACGCAGCCTAGGGGACACCGTGGAAGGCTTGAAACAGTTTGGAGCTCTATTCACAAACCGGCTGTCCGGGATCAGAGGGATTCTGGCCAGGAGCGCGTTGGGAAATCTAAAGATCACCACTCAAGGCAATGAAATTAAGATCCGCACTGCGGTTGCTCAGTCAGATGTTGCTCCTTTGGTGGGCGGATTGTGATCAAGCTGGCTTAGAGTCTGATATTGTCAGCAGTGATGCTCACAGCCATCACCACAGACGGCTAACCCGGTTACTTTACGGGAAATGGAAACTGCGACTGAGGTGCCGCGGCAGCCGGTTCGTCCTCTTCCAGAGCGGCCAGCACGTCCGTGTAGATTTTTATCTTGCCCGCGCGTTTCATCTCCCCCTGGACCTTAGTGACGTAGTCGTCCCAGAGTTGGGTCTGGCGCTCAGTTAGCAGCGTCTGGGTCATCTGCGGTCGTCGTGAAGCAAACGCCGCCAGGTCCGCGTCGACGCGGTTGGTTGCCCCCAGGATTACCCAGTTGTCTCCGACTTTAATCGGGGTCTTAGTTATCTCCCCAGCTTTCAATGCATAGGCTACTTCGTCCAGCGCCGGGCTGGTTCCGGCCTTCCCGATCACGCTGCCAATCTTCCAATCCTCTTCAGTTCCCACTTCAAAACCAGCTTTCTCACCCGCTGCTTTGATATCAGCGACAGTTTTCACTGCTGAGAGTACCTCTTTGGCCTTTTGTTCCAACTGCTCTTTCGCTCTTTGGTGTTTTAGCGTTTGTGTCAGCCGGTCCGTAATCTCCTCGAGTTCCGGAATGCGCGGCTCTTTCTTCTCAACGAACAACGGAATTGCGAAGCCGCCCTTCACGCCTGTGCGTTCGCCGACGTCGTTTGGATTATTCAAAGGTGCAAGCGCTGCCTCAAACTGTTGGTTGCTACCAATTTCCGGAACGTCATCTCCCGGCTTAATATAAGGAGTCTCCCTGACCATCTCTGCAGGACTCATGTTGGCTTCAGCGGCCAATTCCTGGGCTACCTTCTTCGGATCTTTGGTCTCCTTCAAACGGGCCTGAGCCCGCTCAGCGAGCTTTGCAGCCACTGCGTAGGCTCGACGGTTACGCGACGAGACCAACAAGGTTGGCTTGGCTTCTTCGAAGGTCTGTTGCACGGAGTCGTCTCGACGTAAGATGTACCAGTTGCCAGCATATTTGATGGGGATGTCCGAGATGTCGCCCGGCTCCATATCAACAGCGCGATCATAGAGAACGTCGGGTTTATTCGGATTCTTCTTGACGAGCCGGCCCAGGAAGCCGCCGTTTTTTGCTGTTACCGGATCTTCGGAGTTACCCCGAGCCAGCTCGGCGAATGTCTCTTTAGTTGCCTGGCCCGACGTTCCCCTCGCTTTCTTGATTAGGTCTTTGGCTTTTTCTTCTACCTGCTGATCCAAATCCTGGCGCGCAACTTTAAGAAGAATCTGCTGAACCTTGACTCCTGCCTGCTTGTTCTCCGCCGGCAGCCGTTCAAATTCCTCGCGCAGGTCCTTGTCAGTAACCTGGAGTTTCGCGCCAGCTTTTTCCTGGTTGATGAAGACGTAACGGATCTTCTTCTGGGGCTCGATAATGCGGTAGTCTGTCTGGTGTTGCTCGTAATGGTTTCGCAGCTCATCGTCCGACACTTGAATCTTCTCCGCCAGTTTTTCGGGGGACAAGAGCGCATAGGACAAACTTATTGTGGTTGTCTCGCGCCTGTAGTTTTCCTGCACCTCATCATCAGAAACGCTCACACTCGAGGTAACAAATGCTTTGAGCTTTTCCTGAGCTATCGCGTCGCGAACATTTCGCTCAAACGTTTCCACATTCCCGTAGCGGGCCACGATGGATTCTTTGTATCGATCCAGGCCCACGAACTGGCCCGAGGCATCGGTAAACTGTTTGCGGATTCTCTCGGCCACTTCCGCGTCGCTGGCTGCCAGTTCCAGGCGCGACGCTTCCTGCGCAATCACGCGATCTCGAATCAGACCGTCAAGAAAGCGCTTATTCCCTCCCAGTTGGGCCAGGCTCATCTGGCCGCCCAGCATCTGCTGGTAGTTCTCTCTTAGGCGGGCGAGGTCCGCTGCAGTAATTTCATCACCGGCAACTTTGGCGATCACTTCGGTGTTTCTCGTTGGGTCGAGATATCGCGCGGAGCGTCCCGGCGCATAGAAGACTATTAAACTGACAGCCATGATGAGGGCGAAACCGACAATGATGATGCTGCGCGTCCGTTCGAGGCGTCCTAATTGTTTGAGCATAATTTATACCTTTCCAGCAAATGGCGGATTGTAAAGGAGCGGGCCTGGCTCTGCAACTTGGGAAGGGGTTCGGGGGCCAGGTGTCGGGCTGGGCTACGCACCGCGAGTTGTAAACCGGTAAACGAAATTGTGCGCACCAAAATCTCCCGGCACCTGGCACTGACACCCGGACCCGGTACTTAGCACCTGGCACCTGACATCCGGCACCTGACACCCGGCACCGGCCGTGCTATTTTACTGACTTCAATGAACCCGATGGGCAGCTCAACATGGTTATGGATCGGCTTCTCTGTATTTATCCTGCTCATGCTGAGTCTGGACCTCGGCCTCTTAAATCGTAAAGCCCACACAATAAAATACCGCGAAGCCGCAACCTGGAGCGCCGTCTGGGTCACCCTGGCAATGATCTTTGCCGGACTTGTCTTCTATTATCAGGGGAGCAACCGCGGCCTCGAGTTTCTCACGGGCTACCTCATTGAGCTTTCCCTCTCGGTAGATAATCTCTTTGTTTTCCTACTCATTTTTTCCTATTTCAAGGTGCCGGCCAAATACCAGCACCGGGTCCTTTTCTGGGGCGTGATGGGTGCGCTGGTAATGCGCCTGACTATGATCTTCATCGGCGCGGTGCTGATTAATCGCTTCCACTGGATCATCTATATCTTCGGCGCTTTCCTGGTTTATACGGGCATAAAGATGTTTAAGCAGGAAGAACTCGACATCCAGCCTGAAGATAATCCCCTGGTGAGATTAGTAACTCGCTACATCCCCATCACTCGCCACTACGTTGAGCAGAAATTTTTCACCCGTGTAGACGGCAAACTAACGGGCACGCTGTTGTTACTGGTCCTGGTGATTGTCGAGGTCACCGATCTTGTTTTCGCCGTGGATTCAATTCCGGCAATCTTTGCCATCACCACTAATACGTTCATAGTCTACACCTCAAACGTTTTTGCCATCCTCGGCCTGCGATCAATGTACTTTCTGCTGGCGGGAGTGGTGGAGAAGTTCCAATACCTCAAGATGGGACTCGCGATCGTGCTCACGTTCATCGGTATGAAAATGCTTGTCGTAGCACTTGGTGTTCATATCCCGATTTGGTTCTCTCTCATTTTCGTGGCTGTCGTGCTGCTCAGCTCCGTTGCCGCTTCGCTGCTCTGGCCCAAAGACTGTGAGATGGATATTGATGTAGAGCTCCCGGAAGGATTCGACGCCCCTTTTGAAGACGACGAATCCGCGACTCCGCAACAACAGGAAGCCGGAAAAGAAGCCGAGAGAGCCAAATTAGGCGAAGAAGCCCGCGAAGAAGAGCCGGAGAGCGTCGAACGCCGCTGATGCAATAGCCTGTTCCGGGCGCTACTTTACCTGCGGAGAAGGCGGGACAGTTGGAATCACGTTAAGGTCGACAATGCAGATTCGCCGGGTTATTATGGCTTTCGACTCAAGAAGGTTTGACGACACATCGGCAATGACCAGATACAGACCGCTCACCAAACTCCCCCTAACCGTGCCGCTCCCGCGCCGCGCGTTCTAGCGCAGTT
The DNA here is from genome assembly GCA_013817595.1 of Pyrinomonadaceae bacterium. Taxonomy (GTDB): domain Bacteria; phylum Acidobacteriota; class Blastocatellia; order Pyrinomonadales; family Pyrinomonadaceae; genus PSRF01. Next base: position 5,267 of record JACDCK010000002.1, read on the forward strand.
TTGTCGGAGCGGCGAATCTTACAACCAAATAGCAGCAGACCGGAGGCCGGGTCGATTGTGGCCACCAATGCTCAAAACGAACTTTTGTGCGTTCGTTCGAATCAGTGATTGAGGGTAAATTAGCGCGGGGACAACAGCGATGGACGAAAAGTATTTTCCGGAAGTAATTGAAAAGAAATGGCAGCAGCGTTGGGATGAAGGGCGTGTGTTTGAGGTCAGCAACGACGACCCGCGGCCGAAGTTCTATTGTCTGGAAATGCTGCCTTACCCGTCGGGCTTCCTACACATGGGCCATGTGCGCAACTACTCTATCGGGGACGCCCTTGCCTGGTACAAGCGTCTGCAAGGCTTCAAGGTGCTGCATCCGATTGGCTGGGACAGCTTTGGTCAGCCGGCCGAGCAGGCCGCTATCAAACGCGGCGTAAATCCGCGTGCCTGGACTGAAGAGCACATCGCGCACATGCGCGGCCAGCTCAAGCACCTTGGCATCAGCTACGACTGGTCACGCGAGATTGCCGCGCATCGACCTGACTACTACAAGTGGGACCAGTGGTTCTTCCTGAAAATGTTTGAACGCGGCTTGGCTTACAAAAAGCAGTCGCCGGTTAACTGGTGTCCCAAAGAGGGCACCGTACTTTCGAATGAACAGTCGTCGGGAGGCGTCTGCTGGCGCTGTGGCGCGGCGGTGGAGAAGCGCGACCTCGAACAATGGTTTCTACGTATCACTGAATACGCTGAACAACTCGTCGGACAGATCGAACAGATTGAAGCCACCTGGCCCGAGAAGGTGCTGAAACGCCAGCGCGACTGGGTCGGTCGCAGCGAAGGCGCCTACATTGACTACGCAGTCAAAGACTCCGACAAAAAGATTCGTGTCTTTACGACGCGCATTGACACGATTTTTGGCGCCACTGCAATCATACTCGCGCCCGATCATCCGCTCATCGCGGAACTGCTGGAACACTCAGCGCTGAAAAGTGATGTCCAGAAGTTTGCAGAGAAGGTGGCGGCCGCACGGGCCAGGCGCGCCGACCCGACGGAGGAAGAAGTCAAAGAAGGACTCAACACCGGAGTGCTGGCCATCAATCCTTTCGGTGGCGAGAACATCCCTGTTTGGGTGGCAAATTATGTACTGATGGACTATGGCACGGGGGCAGTGATGAGCGTGCCCGCCCATGATGAACGCGACTTTGAGTTTGCGCAAAAATATTCTCTGCCGATTCGACAGGTGATTGCGCCGGTTTCTCACGGTCAGCCAGCAGCGGAGCCGGTATCAAAAACTGGTACAGACCAGTCTGCTGAAATGCACCGGGCGTTCACGGACTATGGCGTGCTGATCAACAGTGGCGAGTGGGGCGGAAAACTTTCACAAATGGCGATACACGAGATGGCCCAATACGCAGAGCAGCACAAATTCGGCGGCGGGGCTGTTACTTACCGGCTGCGCGACTGGGGTGTCTCTCGCCAAAGGTTCTGGGGAGCGCCGGTGCCAATCATCAATTGTGAACATTGTGGCGCCGTGGCCGTGCCTTTCGAGGATCTTCCAGTCGTGCTCCCGGAGACGGCGGAGTTCACGGGCAGCGGTCAATCGCCACTGGCCGGGGTGGCGGAGTTTGTGAATACAACATGTCCCAAGTGCAAACGTCCGGCGCGCCGAGAGACCGACACGATGGACACTTTTGTCGATTCCTCGTGGTACTTCTTTCGTTATTGTGATCCAAGCAACGACTCCGCACCATTTGATCCGGCAATAGCTGCCCAATGGACACCTGTCGATCAGTACATTGGTGGGGATTCACACGCGGTGATGCACCTGATCTACACGCGCTTTTGGACCAAATTCATGCGCGATATCGGACTGGTTTCGTTTGATGAGCCAGTGAAGAAACTACTTACTCAGGGAATGGTAACGAACCTCGTGGAGGGCACGGACGAGTGGAAAGCGATGTCCAAGAGTCTCGGCAACGGGGTTGACCCAGACGAGATGATCTCCGCGTTTGGTGCCGATGCAGCGCGTCTTTTCATTCTCTTTGCGGCGCCGGTCGAAAACGAACTGCGCTGGATCGAGACGGGGATTGAAGGAGCAGTTCGTTTTCTGCGAAAAGTATATTCGATGGTGTGGCGCTGGCACGAGCGCCTCTCGGATCCGTCGCAAAGACAAGACGCCCCGAGCACCCAGGAATTGAGTCCAGAGGTTTTGGCTTTGCGCCGGAAGACGCACCAGACCATTGCGCGAGTGACCAATGACTTCGAGCATCTGCATCTCAACACGAGCGTCGCTGCATTGATGGAACTCTTCAACGAGCTGAGCGATTTTAACGCGCAGCCGGCTACCGCATCCGCGGCCGAACTCTTTGTCGTGCGCGAGGCTCTGGAATCCCTAACTCTGATGCTCGCACCTTTTAGTCCCCACATAGCGGAAGAGATGTGGGAACGTTTGGGCCACACGGGCGGCCTTATTCAGAAGCTCGGCCGGGGCGCAAAATGGCCAAAGGCGAATGCTGAACTGGCCCGAAGGGCCGAGCTCGAGATTCCCGTCCAGGTGAACGGCAAGCTTCGGGCTCGCCTACTGGCCTCACCAGGGGTAACCGAAGACGAGTTGCGCGCGGCGGCGGTGGCTGATGAGAAGGTGCGTCCTTTTACGGAGGGTCGCGAAGTTCTAAAAATTATTGTGGTGCCGCAGCGGCTCGTCAATATAGTTGTACGCTAAGAGTAGTGAGGGAGTTTGCGGTGTTGAGTCTAGTTGAGATTCCCGGCGGACGTTTCAAATGGGCCGTAATGATGGAACACTTCAGGCGCGGCCGCAGCACCCCGTGACGGTCCAGACGGTTTGGATGGACCGAGCAGAGGTTACCAGTGAGGAATACCGTCTATAAACTCTACCCCTGGGGAGACGGCTGGGAAGACAAGCGCCCCGTGGTCAAAGAAGTTGATGCGAAACCGGTCGGGTCTTTTCCCGGGTGCACGAATCGTTGGGGCGCTGTCGATTTGATCGGAAACGTGCGGGAGTGGACCTCTTTGAAAGCCTCTCTTTATCAGGGAAACAGCGCCGGCCAGATGCCGGCCGCCACAAAAGAGGGGTTGTAGCGCGGGGGGCCTATTCGAGTGATCCAAACGACAAGCAGATTTCCATTTCAGCGAGGTACCGCGATTGTTTTGATCCCACGTTAAGGCACCCGAGTTTTGGCTTCCGCCTCGTGCGGGCCGCCCAGTGGAGGCAAATCCGCAGGAGTCACTTAAAACGCAATTAGATTATCCAACCTCGATTGATCTACAATCCGCCGCGTCAGGTGTTGCTCGTTAGACTTTCAGTCAAGATGAGGGTTAGCCTCAACAACGCGAGTTTGGCGTATGTAACTCCGGCTAATATTTCCACCGTGTTGACTGTAGGAGAAGACCGATGAAAGCATATGCAATGGTGCGCGCTGCGCTTGTATTCCTTGCTCTCTGTTTGAGCTTGCTGTTGACCGGCACCGCAGCGTTTGGGCAGGACGTGGGTGCGGACGTGGGTGGGGGCGCGGGAATCTTTCGACCTCGGAATCCCGAGACCAGGAAAGGTGGGGCAAAGCCGCTGACGCCGGTAACTAAACCTTCAACCAGGCCGGGTCCCCGCAGCAACCGGGGAGCAGCCGCGGCGGCGGCTGCTGCTGAAGAGCGAGTCGAAGACTTGCTCGCCAAGGGCAACGAATTTCGCGATGCGAGGCGTTTCCCCGAGGCGGAGGGAGCTTATCAGGGCGCGCTTAAGGTTAAGCCACGAGATGCGCGAGCCGCTTACGGTCTGGGAAACGTTTACACCGACCAGCAACGCTGGGAAAACGCCGAGACGGCTTATCGCAATGCCGCCCAGTGGAGTCCTACCAATGTTGATGCGCTCATGGCGCTCAGCGTGGTTCTGGTTCAACCCAGGACGGGGGCGGACAACGCCAAACGTTTTGCAGATGCCGAAGGCTTCGCTCGTCGAGCTGTGCAATTGCAGCCGATGAATGCAGTGGCTTGGGACCGACTGGGTGCCTCGTTGCAGTCGCGAGGCTCTTTCACAAACGAAACGGAGCACGCCTATCGCCGTGCGGTCGAGCTCGACCCTCAGTTTGCCGTTGCCTACGTCCATCTGGGACGCGTCTTGAAACGGCTAGGCCGTAGTAATGAGGCGGGGCCGCTTTACGACCAGGCCATCAATCTTGCGAAGGACGCGGCCACGCTCAATCTGATTGCCGAATCACTGCAAGGCGAACAACAGTGGGAGCTATCTGGCCCAGTACTCAAACGCGCCCTGGCACTTGACGAACGTAATCCTACGACGCTGCTTCTCATGGGCAGAATGCTGGTCGTCTTGAAGAGATATCAGGAGGCCGAGCCCTATCTGAAAACTTCGACGGAAGTTAGTCCCCGGGCTTTCCAGCCTTTCAATTTGCTCGGCCGCACATACCTGGCCCTGGAACGCTACGCGGAAGCGGAGGTTACTTATGAACGGGCCGCAGTGTTTGCTCCTGCGGGAGATCGCAAACAACTCGCCGGGGCTTTCGGATTCCAGGGCGTTGGCGATGGTTATCTCAAAGTCAAGGAGCACAAAAACGCCGCCCGAGCATACCAGCGGGCGCTGGAGCTTGATCCTGGCAATAAAGAGATAGAGCAGAAACTTTCGAAGGCGCGGTCGAGTTGATCCAAGAGCTGAACACAACAAGAGAGGTCCCTCTATGAAGCGTTGCCCGAAATGCAGTCGAACATTTCCAGATGAGAGCCAGAGGTTTTGCACGATTGACGGCGGTCTCCTGATTTCCGATCCGGTTTTTGATCCTAACTTGACCATCCGAGCCGCCGCTGCGGATGTGGCGCCATCTGTTCAACCGCAGCAGGAGAATGCTGCCACCAGCCGCGAGCTTCCCGATCTCCTTGCGACTATTGCCTCCAGAGCAAATGCTCCAACAGTCGCTTTTCCCCGAAAGACCGGAGCGACTGGGACAACCACCACTTCGGACCTACCGCCGACCGCGCCCGGGATCTCGACGTTGCCAGGGGCCACGACTCATCCTCCGCCAGCAAAAAAGAAATCAAAACTGCCTTTAATTCTCGGGGCTGTGGTCTTGGTCCTCTTATTAGGCGTCGCGGGTCTGGCCGGCATTTTCTTTTATGTCATCAAACCCCGCCTGCAGGAATTTCAAGATGGTCCTGTAGTTGCGCGGGACGCTCCACCGGCAGAAGAAACAAACACGAACACAACGGCGGAAAGTACAGACACCGATAGCACGACCAAAGATACCGAAGTAGCGTTTGTGCCCCCTCCTGGCACAACGAAATTCGCCAATTCCACAACAAACCTGGACGGGAAGCTGGCCGAGCATTACATCGACTTCTCTTTCTACTACCCGGAAACCTGGCAGACTGATAAGAACGCTGGAGTAGCGGGAGCCAGCAATTTCGTGAAAGTCGAACGGCGGCTGCCACCTGACTTCACGCAAGAGAATTTCGCCGTCGGGTGGTACACGAGTAAAGGAAGCTTCGAAGCGGACAGTCCAACATTCCCACGCTTAGTGGAGCTGCTGGGCACAAATCTGTCGAATAGCTTTCCTGAGTACCGCAAGGTCTCCGAGGGGCCAACCAGAATAAACTCGCTCGACGGTTATGAATTTCGGTTTGTAAGTCTGTCTAAAGGAACTGAGAAAGGCGACCTTCAGGTATGGGGCCGCGTAATCTTTCTGCCCACAGGCATTGAAGGGCAAACCGCAGGGGCAACGCTTATCATGCTGGCCACTTCCCTGGCGCCGGAAATGTCAGGAGTCGAAGACGTGGGCGAGAAAGGCGAGATGCCGGTTATTCTCGAGTCATTTAGATTTGCGAGGAAGTGAAACTCGTAAGCGGCCGAGGAGGAATGCTATGCTGTCCCCAGATCAAGGAATGGCTAGCCCGCAAGAATATTAAGATGTCAAGAAAAAACCGAGAAAAGAATCATTACTTAACCCCGGCGCGTCTCGCATTAACTCTCCGCGTTTTGTCGCTTGTTTCTGCTTTTGGGATTTCAAGCTGCAACTCTACAGATGGGATTGGAAAGCCAGGGCCTGTCTCAATCAACCCTGCTAAGCCTGCGCCGGCCGCTCCCGGCCCGATGGTGACGTTGCCTCCTGTGGTACTTGATACTGAGTTGAAAGGTATGAATGGGCGGCCCATCAAAATTTCGGACTATGCCGGAAAGGTTTTGGTGGTGAACCTATGGGCCACCTGGTGTGGACCGTGCCGCATGGAGATTCCCGAATTGGTAAAGTTTCATAAGGAATTTCGAGCGAAGGGTTTGGAGGTGGTCGGTCTCTCAACCGAGAATCCGGAAGCTTCGGCGGCGGGCGTGCGACGCTTCGCGCAGGAGTTTAAGATGGACTATCCGGTGGGTTGGGCCACCCCGGAGGTCGCCATCACTCTGATGCAGGGGCGGGAAGCGATTCCTCAGAGCTTTGTAATTTCGCGCGACGGCCGCATTTTGAAACGGTTCGTCGGATTTAGTGCTGCTGCCACGCCTCAACAACTAAGAGATGCTATCGAAGAAGCTCTGAAGGGGTAGGATTCATCATCGCTTAACCTTTTCATCCTCGGCTTCTTTTGCGGCTTTCAAACTCCGCTCACCTTCTTGCTTGAGCTGTTGAGCCTCACGCTCCAGTTTCTCGTCTTGCAGCCCATGGGCCACTTGCTCTTTCGCTTTACCTTCAATCACCTTCATTTCGGCTTCGACGCGATCCTCAACTTGATCTATCGGAGCGGGCTCATTCATTTCATCCTGGGTCATGATCTTGTTCTTATCTATCTCCATATAAAACCTCCATTCTACGTGATCAATCTCTACTTAGTGAGCTCAGTGTAGCGAAAGTCCTTTAGTGAGACCAGGCTTCCGATGGTTCTATTGCTAACCCGTTACAAAAAGATGACATTCCTATCGGCGATCGCCGGCAGGCCGTTCGCTGGTGGTCGGGTCGACAAATGACGACCCGAGCGTTAGACTTGCGTCAATGATACGGAGCCTTCCTTCAGCAAGAATCGTCCGGTTTGTGCTGGCCCCTATCCTCGAACATCAGCACCAGTGAGGTTTCAAAAGTGAAGCGAAGGACTGTGATGGCATTCGCCGTCGCCCTGCTCGTAACGGCCGTAGCCAGCGCCCATGACCTGTTCATGAAGCTCGATTCGTATTTTCTGGCGCCAAATACGAGAGCCAGCGTTCGCCTCCTGAATGGAACTTTCCAAAAGAGCGATGGGCTGGTCGCTCGTGACCGTTTCAGAGATATCAGCCTATATGCTCCGGATGTCAGTGGGCCTATCAGCCAGTCGGTGATGTGGCGCGACGAGGGAAAGACGACGGTGATGGACGTCAAGACCGGTGGACCTGGAACTTATCTGGCGGGAGTTTCAACCAAACCTAGAGAGATTGATTTGAAGGCCGCCGAGTTCAATGATTACCTCCAACACGACGGCATCCCTGACATTCTTGCCCAGCGAAAGAAAAACGACGAATTGAACAAAAACGTCCGCGAGCGTTATTCCAAACACGTGCGCGCTATCTTTCAGGTGGGAGACAAGCTTTCCGACGATTACAAGAGACAACTCAATTACCCCGCTGAGGTCATTCCTCAGCAGCATCCCTACGCTTTGAAAGTGGGAGATACGATTAGTGTGCTTTGCACGGTGGAAGGCCAGCCCGTGCCGAATCAATTTGTCATGGCCGGGTGGGAGTCGCGCGACCGGAAACTGCATTTACTAGACGCGCGCACAAACGCGGGCGGCCTCGCGACCTTCAAACTCGCCGGTGCAGGGAAGTGGTACGTGAAGTTCATTCACATGACGCCGCTCTCGCATCCTGATCTCAATTACGAATCGAAGTGGGCCAGCTTGACCTTTGAAATCAGGAACAGGAGAAGAGCCTCCTGAGCGCACAGAGACGTAACGCACCACGCCTGCTTTGTACTTCTCCTCTACTACCGTTATCACGTCCCTGCGTGTACTATCAAACCAAACGAATGAGCGAAGACTTTACGCGGAATTAGCGCATAGTTCTCCCCTCGCTCATTCGACAACCAGATGTTTGAAGGGAGGGTTAGTATGAACTTTTCGATGCAAGGGACTATGACGGAGGCGGTCAGCGTGGCTATTTTGCTGGCAATGTCTGCAGTTTCGGTGCCGGCGCAGAAAGAATCGAGGACCCAGGACTCGGCGCGGCATGCAAGCACGGCGGCGAAGACATTCACCGAAATCATGAACGTCAGAGACAGAGCGATTCCCAAGGAGTTGCTGGATAAGGCTGAGGCGATAGCGGTCTTCCCAGGTGTGATTAAAGCGGCATTCATTGTGGGTGGCCGCGGCGGTCAGGGCGTCATCAGCAAACGCGTAGGACGAGGCTGGAGTGCTCCCGCGTTTTTCAACCTGAGCGGCGGAAGCTTTGGAGTGCAGATAGGTGCGCAAAAGAATGATTACGTGTTTCTGATCATGAATGACGAAGGCGTGAAGGGTCTGCTCGAGGATAAGTTTGAAATGGGCGGCGAAGCCGGCGTAGTTGCTGGTCCGGTTGGTCGCGAAGTGGCGGCATCCACAAATCCCACCCTGGATGCCGGTATCCTCTCCTACTCACGCAGTAAGGGTGCATTCATCGGCGCAGCTTTGAAAGGCGCAGTGATCAGTCCAGACAATGATCTTAACGAAGCCATCTACGGTATGAAGGCGACTCAGGTCTTGATTGGAAAGCCAATGTCGTTAAGCAAGATGCCACCTAGTGTTCGCATTTTCCCGCGCACACTTGCGCGCTACTCGATTCGCTAAGACATCGCAACCACAATGTCTTCTTTCGCGCGCAGCGCAACAAAGGCTTGACGCTTTTGTTTGCGCGCCCTAGAATGCGTGTCGACGCCTTTAGGATTGTTCATCAATCGAACGTCAGGTATCCGGCACCGGAATATTTAACTTATGCTCCCCCGCACTCAGCGACAAAAAGAGATACTTGATTATCTCACTCGCTTCCTTGAGCGACATGGTCACGAGCCTTCCTACGCGCAGATAGCCAGACACTTCGGAGTTAAATCGAGAGCCACGATTGCCAAGCATGTAGCCGCACTTGAGAAGCGAGGACTGCTTACGCGCAAGAATAAAGACGGTGCCTTTGCTCTGACGGTGAAGGTTGATGACAGCGATGCGCTTTGTGAGGTCAGATTCCTCGGATATGTCGCTGCTGGTGCCCCCATTGAAGTCGTCGAAAATGCGGAGACGATCCCCGTGCCGCGTTTCTTGCTCGGGCGCGTGCGCCCGGAACGAGTCTATGCGCTGCGGGTGAAAGGCGATTCGATGATCGATGAGCACATATGCGACGGCGATATTGCCTTAATCGAGAATCGAACCGACGCGCGCGATGGTGAGATAGTGGTGGCCTTACTCATCGAAGAGAACCAGGCGACACTGAAGCGACTCTTTCGACGCGGCTCTAACGTCGAACTCCATCCAGCCAACTCTCAACTCCAGCCTTTGACCGTGTCGGCAAACCAAGTTGCCGTGCAGGGAATCTTCCGCGGGCTACTTCGTCCCAGCAGTTAACCTACTGACTTTACACCGTTTAAACTACCTTCCGTTATGGTTTTGGTGGGATTCCGGTGGAATATGGGCTCTGGAAAAGGTTACCTAGCCTTGGTTTTGCGGGCACCCTTAGTCAGAACCTGATCGGTGTCGCGCTTAATCTCGAAGACGCATTCTTCAGGCTTCTTGTCCTGGCGCAAACCCAGGAAGACTGGATGGCGCATACGCCCGTCGGCCGTCCACTCGGAGAACTTGACCTGAGCTACCAGCCTGGGTTTCACCCACTGCACCGGTTCGTTGGTCTTGGGTTTGTCGACGAAGGGGCAGTCCCTGGTCTTGAGGGGCTGCATCAGCTTGTAAGTCTGGGCCAGAGTCTGATGAGTGAAACCGCCCCCGGTGTGTGCAACATAATGGAGTTTGCCGTCACGATAGAGGCCAACAACGAGGGCACCGAAATATTCGCGTGAGTTTCGCGGTTCGGTGTGACCGCCGATGACCACCTCCGATTGTTGAATAGTCTTTATCTTCAGCCACTCGGCGCTGCGTCGTTGCGCGTAGGTGCTTTCCAGGCGTTTGGCGATCATTCCTTCCAGGGGAACTTTCGCGACCACCTCGAAGAGCTTCTCGCCCTCGCCAATGATGTGGTCGGAGTATCTGATGTTCTTGGACGACTTGAGTATTCCTTCCAGCATGGCCTTGCGATTGATCAGTTTGCATCCCATCAAATCGAAATGGTCGAGATAAAGGAGGTCGAAGACGTAAAATGCAATCCTCGTGGTTGCTGCGAGTCGTTGGATGTCGCCGGCATTCTTTCGTCCCAGCCGCCGCTGCAGTAACTGAAACCTCGACACGCCGTTTTCGTCCAGGGCCACAATCTCGCCGTCGAGAATTACCCTTGAGCCATGAATACTTTGCGCGATTTCTGCTAACTCGGGATACTGCGCCGTCATCTCGATTTGGTTTCTGGAGATGAACCGTGCTTTACCGTTCCTGATAAAACAGACCGCGCGCACACCGTCCCACTTGGTTTCGAACAGCCAGTCAGGATCCGAAAAAGGTTCATTAACAAGCGTCGCCAGCATCGGTTTGATTAATTTCGCCATAGCAACCCGTTTGGCGCCTTGGCATACCTCTTTCGAATCTGCGGCTTTGGCCATTTGGTCTGTCCCGCTAAGCCCGTCCGAGTTCTTCACCGTGCATATCTGTTTAAGTTTTCCGTCCTGCCTTTACCCTTCAATACTCGCCAGTATAGCCTAGCTCCGCTTGGGTTTACTTGGCGATTATTGTTCGGCGTAGCGCCTGACAACCCTATCCAAACAGATACGGAGGCTATCCGATGAGATAGGAATCCAGTCCTCGGAAGTGAGATTCGGGCAGACTCCGGAAACAAGATTTTAGATTCAACTCTCGATAACTCCCGCAGTGACACTGGTTTAATGAGGCTGGCTTTTCTGGTTCACGTGGCGCAAGCGCGTGGCACGTGATTGGCAATAGACCACCGCGGCTCCCACGATTCGATTGAAGGTTGAGCCGCTACCGGTAAGAAGCTGATCCACCCGATCGCCCACTTACTACGTGATTGAGGGTCGAGCCGCTTTCGACCACTGCCTGGAAAGGCAAGAGGAGGATATATGAGAAAACAGACTCTAAAAAGCTTCACGATGTTAATGATTGTCGTGGCAGTTTCGTTCGTGACGGCAGTAAGTTCTGCTAACGGTCAGTCATCCCGCATGGTCGTTGCGGACATTCCATTCGACTTCAACGTTGGCGGCAAAGTGCTTATGGCCGGTGAGTACACTGTCAAAGCATTCAACGCAAACGGCGACGCGTTGGCGATTAGCAATAAGCAGTCGAACAAGACTGCGATTCGGCTTACGCTCGCAATCGAGGCGGGCAGAGCGCCGGAGCAAACGAAGCTGGTGTTTCACCGCTACGGTCAGCGCTACTTCCTTTCCGAGGTTTGGTCAGCCGGCGAGAGAACTGGGCGGATGTTGCACAAGTCCAGGGAAGAGCGGGCCATCGAAAGCCAACTCGCAGCCATTCCTTCGAAGAGCGAGCTTGCGAGCAGCGCCTACGAAATCGTCGAGATCGTGGCCATGGTTCGCTGAAGCCGCAGTTTAACTTTCCCCGCGCGTCAGGAGACGGGGCACGGCTTACGAACTCGCTCCTGATTGTAGAAGCCAGAACGGCAACCGAAGACCCCTCCGGTTGCCGTTCTGGCTTTGTGATCCGGCTGGGAGCACAGGGCGTCGCCTGCATGAACGAATAGCGAAGTGGCCCAGACTTCAGTCTGTGATTGGGGCGGTAGTAAAGGCTCTCCGACTTATACGAAAAGCGAGTATCTCAAGGTTATCGCGAAAGCGGTCGAGCTTCGGGTGACCGTTTTCTATTGTCCCACACCAAAACAATTCTGAGTTATTTGAGTATTCTGAAGCCTAAGTAGAAAAGAATATTTGGTTATTGTGAGAGAGAGAAAGAAAGCCCTTCGATTACTTTAAGATGTTCTCAGAATACTCAGAATTCTCCGCACGCCTGTGGATACTCTCTTAGCAGCGTTCGTGAGTGTCGGCACACTATAGGCCCACACAGTCAACAGCCGGCACCTGCCTGCCAGCCTTGCGCTTATAATTCATTGTGTGATTATCCTTACCTGGAGCCGGCTGCCGGAATTGAACCGGCGACCTTCTAATTACGAATCAGACGCTCTACCAACTGAGCTAAGCCGGCTTTTCAACCAAAACGAGACGCGCGTTCCTGAAGGATTGCACTATACGAATGCGCAGTTTGTAGTGTCAAGCAGCCGAATCGAAACCGGGAGGAACAGCGATGGGCAGGGAACAAATGCGAAACCTCGAGACGTTCAAGATCGGGGGCAGCCAGGTTAACGAGTTTGAGTATCAGAAGCACCAGGGCGAGATGACTGAACAATTGGAACATCATCCGGACGCGGTTACCAGGTCAAAGCAGCCCACGCAGGCAGAGCGCGTGAAGCAGATCATGGAAGCCGCGCGTCAGAAGGTTGAGAAGAAGAGGAAGAAAGAAGCCGCGAAGGCTGGACATTCCGAGCAGAAGTCCAAGGCCAAGCCAGCTGCAAAGGTCGCTGGAAAAGCCACTAAGAAAAAGTGATCCTGAATCTCCGGACAGAACCCCGAAACGACACTCGGAGTCAGCGAAATAGTTTGCAGAGCGCAGGTGTGATCTGTCTGCGGACGTCGCTTCTCCTGGTCGTCTTGTTAGGTTGCCGGTGGGAACTGCTTTTCGCTCAGAGGAAGACCGCAGCGCCGTCGGGCAAGCTACCCTCGGCCGAGAAACTGGTAGACAACTACTTAAAAGCCAGCGGAGGGAAGAAACGCATGGCGCTCATCCGCGATGCGACTTACGAGTGGACGATTCAACTAAAAGACCAAACGATGGGCAATGCCCGGACGCAAATTAAAGCGCCTGGCTCCGTCCGCATAGAGATGACCTTCGGCAACGGCCAGATTATTTCAGCGGCAAATGCGAGTTCGACCTGGGTCTACGGCCTAGATGGACAGTTGCGTACACTCACCGGCGCGGAAGCTGCCGCCGCCAAGCTGCAGGCGCTGTTGGATGCAAACCACCTTGTTGATTACAAGAAGCTGAATGTGCTGGCTCGTGTAGTCTCACTGGGCGAAATAGCTTCCGAGCCGGCTTACATCGTCGAATTCTCCAGCCGCAACGGAGCGCGACTGCGTTACTGGTTTAGCGCGAGCAGCAAGCTGCCGGTGCAGATTGAAGACGAGGAGCGCAAGACTATGGTGCGCTTTGCTGACTATCGTTTCGAAGTCGCGACAAATGTGCTGGAGCCGCATCACGTCGCCTTGAACACTGATGGCTCAGGGGAACTGACTTTTCTGCTTCAGCGAGTGAGCTACAACATGGGAATCCGGGATTCGGCCTTCGATCCTCCGCCCGCAGCTGAAGCTCTGGATGTTCCGGCACTGCTACGCGAAGTGGCGCGCAATCAGGAGGAAGTCGAGAGGCGAGTTACTGAGTATGCGTTTGTCCAAAGAGAGACAGATCGGGAATTCAGCAGCAAGGGCGAGGTCAAAAAGGAGACAGTCAAGGTCTTTGAAGTTTTCCCCCTGGCCGACCGAGAACCGATTACGAAACTGGTAAGCGAGAACGGTGTGCCGCTTTCCGGTGAACGTGCAGCGAAGGAAACAAAGCGTGTTACAGAGGAGTTTTTGAAAGCGGAGCGCGATCGTGAGAAGAACGGACAGAAAGCAGTGCGCCGTCGCGCGGAACGATTGCGAAAAAGGGCAACGCCAGCGAAGGCGGACGAAGACGATGACCCTGTCATCTCGCAGTTCTTGAAAGTTTGCGAGTTTGTATCTCCGCGCCGCGAAAAGTTTCGCGAACGTGACGCTGTTGTCTTCGATTTTCGGCCTCGTCCGGGCTATCGCCCCCGTAACCGCCAGGAGAACTTGATCTCGAAAGTTGTCGGCGTAGTCTGGATTGATCCAGTTGATAAGCAGGTAATGCGACTTGAAGCGCGACTCGCGGAGAGTTTCAAGATGGCAGGCGGGTTGTTGCTGTCGCTGCGTCCTGGCGCGGGATTCGTGATCGAGCAGATGCGTATGGCTGAGGGCATTTGGCTACCGCGACTGGCGCAGGTCAATCTATCAGTAAAAGTTCTCTTGTTCGGCGGTGGCGATTTGAACAAGTCCATCGAGTGGAGTGACTACAAACATTTCAAAGGCGATGTCGGCGAATACAAGCTTGATGCGCCTAAAGATGTTGCGCCGGAGAAGAAGCCGTAGCGGTCGCTAGGGAGTCCCGTGGGGACGCAATGTTTATAGTTCCAGGCATCCAATTCGAATCCAGCGCTAGAGGGGCGAAATGTCGCTCACTAGAAAACTCGAGAAGTTTGTCCGTAGGTTGTTGATTCATTTCAGCGCCGACGGCGCGAACTGTGAAAGCCTGGGGCATCGCCCCAGGTAGGCGCACATCAAGGATTTGAAGCGCTGAAGGCGCGTAATACGATCGCCTGGGCAGCTCTGCCGGGAGGGCAGCGCAACAGTCTTAATCGGATTGATTGTTCTCTCAGTTGAGACTTAACATTTTCTATGCAACATGTAATCGTGATCGGCGGCGGACTCGCCGGAGTTGAAGCAGCGTGGCAAGCGGCGCGCGCCGGAGCGCACGTGCGTCTGTTCGAAATGCGGCCCATCTCTCAAACTCCGGCCCATCGAACGGATAAGCTGGCCGAAATTGTTTGCTCAAACTCACTGAAAACTGACGAGCCAGGCACTGCGCCTTACTTACTCAAGGAGGAATTGCGACGCGCAGAGTCTCTGGTGATGGAGGCCGCAGCGGCCACGCGCGTGCCTGCGGGAGCTGCCCTGGCCGTCGATCGTCAGTTGTTTGCTGAGTACATCACAGAAAGAATTGAAGGCGAATCGAATATCGAGTTGGTGCGCGAAGAAGTTACCCGAATTCCCGAAGACGCGATCGTGATCATCGCGACAGGGCCGCTCTCCTCTGAGGCGCTCACGGCCGAGATCATGAAAATCACCGGCAATGATCAGCTTTATTTCTACGATGCCATCGCGCCGATTGTCTCTGCCGATTCAGTTGATCATTCGATTGCATTCCCAGCTGCTCGTTACGGTAAAGGCGGCGACGACTATCTGAACTGCCCGTTTGACCGCGAGCAGTATGCCATCTTTTATCAAGCGCTGATTGAGGCGCAGAGCGTTCCGCTGCAGCGTTTTGAAGAAACGCGCTGGTTTGAATCGTGTCTGCCCATAGAAGAGTTGGCACGACGAGGTGTTGACACAATGCGCTATGGGCCAATGAAACCGGTAGGACTTGTGGATCCGCGCACAGGCCGGGAGCCCTATGCGGCAGTGCAATTGCGGCAGGAAAATTTAATGGCTGACGCGTACAGCCTTGTTGGCTTCCAGAATCATCTACGCTACGGAGAGCAGGCAAGAGTTCTGCGGCTGATTCCTGGGATGGAAAACGCAGAGTTCTTGCAGTTTGGACAAATCCATCGCAATACTTACATCTGTTCGCCACGTGTGCTCAGGCCTACGATGCAGATGCGCGAACGACCGGACGTTTTTTTCGCCGGGCAGATAACCGGGGTTGAGGGGTATGTTGAATCGGTCGCGATGGGATGGTTGGCGGGAGTGAATGCGGCAAGACTGGCAACCGGCCAGATGCTGGTTGAAGCGCCACCGCGAAGCGCCACCGGAGCTCTAGCGCGCTATGTCGCAAACGCGGAAACCAAGAATTTCCAGCCGGTTAATATTACTTTCGCCCTGCTGCATCCGCTCGATGAACAAGATGGACGCCGCTTTCGTCGAAAGCGTGACCGCCATCAATTCCAGGTTGATTTGGCCTTGAAAGAGTGGAACGCTTGGCTTCAGGAAGCAAAGCATTGGGTAACAGCTTTGGAGGCGACGCCGTGACGTCGGCCTTCCGGCGAGGGCACGCGGACTCATTCATCAAGATCGTATTTATTACACTTGCCCTGACGTTCGCGGCTATATTGTCGGCGAGCGTCGCCGCACAGTCAGGGCGGCTGAAAGACCCTAAGCCGAAGACGAAGCCCGCGCAAGGTCCCATCGCCCAGCCCGGTCGGCCAGCCACCTCACAAAAGTCTCCAGCTCCAATCTCTCCACCTAGCCCGCAGAGTGAAGCGGTCGGCGACGTTGATCCCGAGGACGTCATACGCGTCTCATCGAACCTGGTTCCGATCCCCGCCTCGGTAATCGACACCAGAGGTCAGGCGGTCAGCGGTTTGAAGCTTGAAGATTTTGAGTTATTGGTTGATGGCCAGCTTAAGTCGATAAGTGATATTACTCGCGCTGAGTTACCCGTCCGGCTGGCTATGCTTTTCGATAACAGTGGCAGCATCGATGTTGCGCGCGAGTTTGAGAAGCAAGCTGCCAGACACTTCTTTCGCAGCGTAATGCGCCCTTCCGATGGGGCGGCCATATACTCCGTTGAGACGGACAGCTATCTCGCGCAACCCATGACGAGCGATATACGGAGACTTGAAGCGACGATCTCGAGCTTCGGCAAGCCGGAAGGTGCGACCTCACTCTTCGACGCAATCATTGATGCTGCTGCTTATCTGAGGCCATATCCAGGACGCAGAGTTATTCTCATAGTTTCGGATGGTATTGAGACGACCAGTCGCGCCGACTTTGAAACGACCCTTCAGCGGGTCCTCTCAGATGATTGTCAGGTTTTCGTAGTCCAGACTGGACTATATGAGGGCGCAAATCTGCGCGCCCTTGCCGCTGAGCGACGCATGGAGCAGTTAGCCGTGCAGACCGGTGGAGCTGCGTTCATTCCCAAGACAACCTCGGACCTTGAGACAGCGTTCAAACAAGTCGCCGCCGATCTGGCACAACAATACGTCTTGAGTTACTACCAATCGGAAGCGCAACGGGATGGGCGCTATCACGTCATCGACCTGCAGCTAAAATCCCGCAAAGATGTTCGCGTGCGTGCCCGCAAGGTTTACTATTCTCGGAAGGGGTCTAGCGTCGGCACGAGTGACTGGTAGGCCGAGGGATGAATAATTAGCCGCGGATTTACGCGGATGAACGCGGATTAGGACAGGTCAATACATTATTCGCGGATTGCCGCGCTGATTGCGCGGGCCTCCTCCTAGCTGAGGATGGGTCTTTTGGCTTTTCAGATCTGCGTTCATCCGCGCAAATCCGCGGCTGGTAAGTTCGAGGATCGTACCTGAATCTCATGGAGCAACTGTTAGCCCAGTTCTTCGACCACCTGCGTTACGAGCGCAACGTCAGCGAACACACCCTGCGCAATTACCGAAGCGACCTTCTCCAGTTTCTTGATTATCTTGCCCCCGCTGATCGAAGTTCGGGGAAGAGAAACGCACCTGACACCCACGAAATCGATCACCTCACGATTCGTGAATGGCTTTCCACCCTTCATTCGGCTCAAAAGAAAAAAGCATCGGTGGCTCGTAAGCTTGCTGCTCTGCGTACCTTCTTCCAGTTTCTGGTGCGGGAGGGCGTGGTGGAGCTTAACCCGGCGAAGCTCGTCTCGACGCCGCGCCTCGAGAAAAAGCTGCCGCAACATCTCTCAATTGAGGAGGCGATCAAATTCATCGAAACGCCCGACACCGAAACTGACCTGGGTAAGCGCGATCGGGCGATGCTGGAATTGATGTACGCGACCGGCGTGCGCGTCTCCGAGCTCACAAAAATCGATGTTGCAGACATAGACTTTAAAAACAAACTGATTCGCGTGACCGGCAAACGGCGAAAAGAGCGCATCGTGCCTTTCGGCGATCCGGCCAGCGAGGCATTGCGAGATTATCTGAATGTGCGTGATCGATTTCTAAATGCGGCGCCAGTTTCCGAGCGCGAGCCGGAAGTTGTGTTCTTAAACTATCAGGGTACACGGATTACAACGCGCTCGGTTGGCAGGATGGTGGAGAAACACATTCGCATCTGCGCCGGGATGCACGACATCAGCCCGCACGCCCTGCGCCATTCATTTGCGACTCATCTGCTCGACAGTGGAGCGGACTTGCGCGACATTCAAGAGCTTCTAGGCCACGCGCGTCTCTCATCGACGCAAATCTACACGCATGTCTCGATGGAGAAACTGATCAAGGTCTACGACAAAGCTCATCCGAAGGCGTGATTTCAAAAACGGAAAGGTAATGCAGTCTAGCGGGCGGTAACCCACTGAAGAATCATCTGAGGCATTATTCAGCATTTTCCTAGAGTGTGGACGTTTCGTCGTCTCCGTTGGCGGCTTCGATGGCCGTCTGGCAGTCCGCGCAGTATCTAGCGGTGGGCAAGGCTTCGAGCCGGCGTTCATCGATTTGTCTACCGCAACGAGCGCAGATGCCGTAACTTCCTTCCTTGATTCGTAAAAGCGCTTGATCAATATCAGCAACCATCTGCGACTCGCGTTCGCCAAGGCGCAGGGCGAGTTCTTTATTGACGTCCATCATCGAAAGATCACTGCTATCTTTAACTCCGTCATCGGACAACTCAAGAGCGGCTGCCTGATCTTCCCGAATATGTTCATTAAGTTGTGGGAGTTGTGAGATTAGAAGGCTTCGAAAATGTTCAAGTTTCTTTGCGTCCATCGAGTGATCTACTCTCATTCACGCCGCCCCGCACGTGCTACCTCTTACCTTAGCTTTTGATCGGGTACCGGGATTATAACCTACGTTCGTGAAAGATCGGAATTAATGAAACACTTCATGCAGATCACTTCGCAGCCGGCCGAGTTCCCCCCTGAGTCTCTTTCATCTCGGCGTCAATAAGCTAGAATTCAAACTTAAAACCGGCTTGTATTCCTCGCGGCGGTCCCGGGAGCAGGCCACGGGCCCGGTCTGCGACATATAGACGGTCGAAAAGATTCTTGGCTGTGATAAACAGCGTCGTATGAAACCTCTCGAGCCTGTAGTTAACAGTGGCGTTCCAGATTGTGTGGCTGGGAATAAGTCCCGTTTGCCCGTTAGCTGAAATGGGATCAATACGGTTCAGGTCTTCGCTAAACTGCGAGTCTACGTAGACCGCTTCCAGGAAAGTATCAATGCCGCTTGAGTGGGCATACCCGACGCTCGCATTAAGCAGGTGTTCCGGAGCATATGGAAGACGGTTGCCAGTTACGCTGGTACTGGTGAAGCCGGGCACATTGCTGAAACGAATACCGCGAAAGTCCGCTATCGGCAGGAAAGTGTAGGCAGACCGCAGATACAGATTGTATCGTCGTCTTAGAACGGTCGCGGTATCAAAGGCCACGGAGATTTCAACTCCCTGGTGCAGTGTCTTACCTCCATTGGTAAACGTGGAACCGACACCCCCAGCGAGACTTGCCGGAACAATCTGATTCGCGTAATCCATGCGAAAGAACGTGCTCTCCACGCTCACGGCGGGATGTGGCCTAGCACGCACGCCGCCCTCGTAGTTCCAGCTCAGCTCAGGCTCGAGATCGATACTGCCGCCCGGTGAGTTGCTAATCACGTCTTCAGTGCGAGGCGGGGCAAAGCCGCGATGTGCTCCTGCAAACAAAGTTAGTTTATCGCCAGTGCTATACGAAACTCCCAGCCCGGGCACGAGTTGCGTCAGTTCGGTTTTGCCGTTTACGGCCAGAAGTCGGTTCGTGCGTTGATACCTCACGTGCTCGATGCGGAGGCCCGGCGTGATCGCCACGTTTCCGAAAGTAAGCCGGTGCTGTACAAACGCCGAGTAGGCCTGATTGCGGCGCTCATTGTTTTCAACTACAACCCCGTCCCTTGAATTCGGGCGGTCGCCGTTTTTTTGCACCCGCTCTTGATCTTCAACATGCACCCGGAAGCCAAGATCTGTTTCACTCCTCACACCAAAAATGGGTTTTGTGATTCGGAGGCGCGGCTCCAGGCCGGCGAACAAGTAGCGCCGCAGACGCCCCTGATTGCCGCAGGTGCTGTTGAGATTGTTCATGCCACCGCACGGCGGGTCGGCGGCGTCATTCGGACGTTCGTTAGAGTTCGAAGACTGGCGCCACCAGTGACGGCGAAAATAGGATCCGTAGAGGTTGGTTGTCAGGACAGCGTCAGGATTAAACACGTAGGCATGGGTAAGGGAAGCGCCTAAGCGATGGCCATAAAAGAAATCGTTCCGAAAGGGATTCTGGCGCGGGTTGGCGCGGAACTCTTCCTCACGTAAGCCCGAATAGCTGACGTTTGACTGTTCTCGGTAGTAATTGAACTTGAAGGTTAGGGCCTGTTTAGGAGTAAGAGGCGTGACAGACTTGAAATTAAAATCATTAAGACCTGAGCGAGTATTTTCGCGCGATCCCTTTCCTTGCTTACGCGTGAACCCGAAAAGCAGTCCCGTATTGCCCAGAGTATCGCCGTAGCTCAAGTGGCCGTTGAAGTAGTGGTGGTTGCCGCTCGTGATACTGATCGAGCCCTCGCGCTTCTGGGGTGGTGTGGGCGTCAGATAGTTAATCACCCCGCCAACGGTTTGCGGACCGTACAGTATCTGGCCCGAACCTTTAAGCACCTCAATACTTTCAAAGCGGTCTATGGGCGGATGATAGTAAGAGGCATTGTCGCCGTAGGGGGCATATGTAAGGGGTATGCCGTCTTCGAGCAGTAAGAGTTTGGTGGACCGCGTGGGATTCATACCACGTATCCCAATGTTCGGACGCAAGCCAAGACCCTCTTCATCTCGTACGTTAACGCCTGCAACTTTGCGTAAAACCTCGGTGGAAGTGAGGGCTCGGCTCCGCTCCAGTACCTGTGCATCAACGATGCCGAATGACCCTGGAATCCTTTCCATCGATTCAGGTGTCGGTAGCAGATGGCTGCTGGTGATCACTACGGATTCTGCTATTGGAGCCGGTTGAAGAAGAACCTCGATCGCCGTATTCCAGGCGCCCGTAACTGTGATCACTCTGTGAGAAGTACTAAACCCTGCTTGCTTGGTCACGAGGCCATACTCAGCGGCTAGAAGACCCTCAAAACGGAACCGGCCAGCCTCGTCAGTGATAACAGTAAGTTCAGTGGGGGAATGGTTTGACCGCAAAGTGACCGTCGCACCGCTGATGGCCGCTGAATTCTGATCCAGCACACGTCCCGAAATTGAGGTGGTGTTGGACTGCCCTGAGGCGCAAATGGGAAGCATGAGCCACAGTGCTAGGGCGCGAAGCCCGAGGGGATAAAAGTCTTTATTAAGCATGATTCCGACCTCCCCAGTCTCTAATTGAAAATGACTTTCAATTTCGGCGCGTAGATTATGATTTGGAGAAGGTGTTGTCAAGGGCTGGTTCCGGGTGCTGGTTCCGGGTGCTGGTTCCTCGGTGGGTCGTCGCGAAAGTATGGATGCAATCGTGGGAGATCTGCTGGCGACTTCTGGAATGTCGCGAATGAGGTTGTGAAATCGTTGCGCCAGTACGTCCGACTGAAACGAAGACCACAATTTCCCATTTAGAAGGCGCGAGAGTGTATCTACGATCAGCCGTTCTATCAACTGGTAACTCACTTCACTCCAGCATTTCAGCCGTCCTCAGTTGCGCGCACAGATTTGTACGACGCATCGTCGAGGCGGTCGCATCTCTGAAGGCAATTGTGGCTGAACTGGGTTGGCTCAGGCGCGATGCTTTGTGAAGTCTTAAGAGTGAGACCAAGCTGGACCGGTTACGGTCTCGACATCAGCGATGCGGCGATCAACTATGCGCGGCGATTGGCCGCACACAAAGGTGTTGCAGCACGCGGACGCACATATTTGCGGTGGCCAAAGCCAGGCGGGAAAGCGTAGCTGATATAAAATTCGTCTATTCCTGCTCTCTTCCGCAGATCAGTTCGGCGGCGAGAAGCGGAATACTTAGTTCATGATGGCCCGTAATTGAATAGCCTCGCCCGGCGCCGCCGGCGGTAGGTCGGCGCACCACGTTGGTCAGGGGACGATAGGATTGGATGAAATCGAAGTTGGCGGTCGTGATGTCAGCCAGTCCGTGACCCAGATTGCGAACCAGAGTAACAGCTTTCAAGAAAAGCTCCGGCAAGACGACCGCTGAGCCCACATTTAGATAGACTCCGCCACCGTTCATGCGGCGCACGAGTTCCCCGAGCAAACGGAAATCGGTATGCGAGGTTGCCCCAAGAGCTGCTCCGTCGGCGCTCGGATGAAAATGAGCAATGTCGCCACCAATCGTAATGTGCGCAGTGAAGGGTATGCGGCTCTTGTAAGCCGCGCAGAGCAGGGAGTAGTTGCAATGCCTGGACTCTAGGGCTATCAGTGCGCGTCCGAGTGCTTCACCAAGACCAACACCATCTCGCATGCCTTCACGTGCCGCACTGTTCAGCAATTGTCCGGTCTCTTCAGCGGCGCCAAACGCGCCTTCGCCTAGCGTCGCGTCCACATCTTCCGAGGTCGATCCGACCATTGCTATCTCCGCGTCGTGGACCAGCACCGAACCGTTGGCCGCAATGGCGGTTACGAAACCACGCCTCATGAGGTCTATGATCACGGGCGCCAACCCGACCTTAATCACGTGGCCCCCAAGACCCCAGATGATCGGTTTGCCGAGTTGCTTCGCTCTGCGCATCTGCGCGGCAACGGTATGCAAGCTCTGAACGCCGAGAATATTGGGAAGACTGGCGAGGAAATCCTCGATTGAAGAGGTCTCTTCGATCGGACGAGCGAAGTCGTTCAGAGAGACTTTGCTCGGACGTGAAGAAAGCGGGTAGGTGCTCACACTTTCCAGGTTAAGCGGTAGCAGATCATTGCCGTAGATCGACATAGCTTAATATTCCTGTGGAGATCGAAGAGTAGCTTACGCGGGGCAGTATATCACGCGCTATCACGCGATCTTCTCAGCTCGACGCGAGCCATTGGCGTTGCCATTGCGGCTGACCCGTCCGTTGAGCAGAGGTCGCAGCGCCTGACCGGTGTGAGATCGGCGCGAGCGCGCGACTTCCTCAGGAGTGCCGCTGGCCACCAACCGACCGCCATGTTCGCCACCCTCCGGTCCGAGATCGATGATGTGGTCCGCGCTTTTGATGACGTCAAGATTGTGTTCAATCACCAGCACCGAGTTGCCGAGTGAAACGAGTCGCTGCAACACGTCCAGTAGTTTGTGGACGTCGGCAAAGTGAAGACCAGTGGTTGGTTCGTCGAGAATGTAGACTGTTCTGCCGGTTGCCCGTTTTGAGAGTTCCTTTGCCAGCTTAATGCGCTGTGCTTCGCCCCCGGACAGTGTGGTTGCGGATTGGCCGAGTTTGATGTAGCCGAGCCCTACGTCCAGCAGCGTCTGTAACTTTTGCTGGATCTGAGGAATGTTCTGCAGGAGCGGCAACGCCTCATCGACGGTGGTGTCCAATAACTCCGCAATCGACTGGCCTTTGAATTTCACGGACAGCGTTTCGCGGTTGTAGCGAGCGCCCCGGCAAACGTCGCACAGAACATAAACATCCGGCAGGAAGTTCATCTCGATGCGTTTCATGCCATCGCCTTCGCAAGCTTCACAGCGGCCACCCCTGACGTTGAAAGAAAAGCGTCCAGGCTTGTAGCCGCGCTCGCGCGACTCTGGCAGCATTGCGTAGAGTTCGCGCAGCGGCGTGAACAATCCCGTGTAAGTCGCCGGGTTCGAACGTGGCGTGCGGCCAATCGGCGACTGGTCGATCTCAATTACTTTATCGACATTGTGGAGGCCTTCAATCGCGGTGTAAGTTCCGACCTTGGCTGGAGAACCATAAAGGTGACGCGCCAGAGCTGGGTAGAGTATGTCGCCGACCAGGGTTGATTTACCCGAACCGGAAACGCCGGTGATGACGGTCAGCAAACCAAGCGGGAATGAGACGTCAATCTCCTTCAGGTTGTTTGCGCGTGCGCCATGGATGGTGAGGTACTTGCCGTTAGGCGGACGGCGTTGCTTCGGCACATCGATTTTCTTCAAACCTCGAATGTAGAGTCCCGTGATCGAATTCGGATTGTTAGCTACGTCTTCCGCAGTTCCGGATGCAACCAGTTCGCCACCATGAGCACCTGCACCTGGTCCCAGGTCAACCACGTAGTCTGCTCGACGAATCGTCTCTTCGTCGTGTTCTACAACCAGTACCGTGTTGCCAAGGTCGCGAAGCGCGCACAACGTCTCCAGTAGTTTCTGATTGTCGCGTGGATGAAGCCCGATAGATGGTTCATCCAGAACGTAAAGCACGCCTCGGAGTTGTGATCCAATCTGCGTGGCCAGGCGGATGCGCTGACCCTCGCCGCCGGACAGCGTAGACGACACACGATCAAGAGTGAGATAGCCGAGCCCAACGGTTTGCAGGAAGCGAAGCCGGTTAACAATTTCTCTGAGTATCGGGCCGGCAATTTTTTCCTCGCGTTTATTCAGTTTTATCTCGGCAAAAATGGCAGTCGCTTCTTCGATCGGCAAGGTCGTGTAGTCCGCAATGCCTCGCCCGCCTAAACGCACCGCCAGCGAATCTGCACGCAAGCGCCTTCCTTTGCACTCCGGGCAGGTTCCCGGGGAAACAAGTTCCTCGATCGCCACGCGGACTTTCTCAGAGGGCGCTTCGTTGAGACGCTCACGCAGCCAATGCAATGCGCCTCTCCAACGGCTCTGATAAGTATAAGCGCCCTGGCGGAAGTTCAATTGGCCACTCAGTCCCTCGAAGAAGCCTTCGCGAGCTTCGCGCAGCAACTCGTTGAAAGGGGTTTTCGCATTACCTTTGAAGTGACTGATAACCGCCAACAGCGCGCTCTTGAGATAAGCAGAACCCTGACGATCCATCGAACCCATGAAAGCCAGTTTGTCAGCAGGGGTGTTCGCATCTGAAATGAGCTTGGCTGGATCGACTTCGAGGACTGAGCCCAGGCCGTGACATCGTTTACAGGCGCCGTAGGCGGAGTTGAATGAGAACGACCGCGGCTCTAGTGGTGGGACATTGATGCCGCAATTCACACAAGCCATCCGCTCTGAAAAAAGCTTCTCTTCGCCATCGACAACGGATACCAGCACGGCTCCGCCCGTGAGCTTTAAAGCCGTGCGCATGGATTCCGAGAGTCGCTCGTTGATTCCGGGTTTGATTAACAAGCGATCGACGACTGCTTCAATGGTGTGGTTGCGCCGCTTATCAAGCTTGATCTCTTCGTCCAGGGAAAGCAGTTCATTATCGACGCGCGCTCGCAGAAATCCGTCCGTTGCGAGTTTCTCGAGCTCCTTTTTGAACTCACCTTTACGTCCTCTAACTATGGGAGCGAGGATCATGACGCGTTCGCCTTCAGGCAGCGAGAGTACGTTTTGCACAATCTGCTCCACACTCTGCCGCGTGATCGCCGCTCCGCATACGTGACAATGGGGCTGACCGATCGAAGAGAAGAGCAAACGCATGTAGTCATAAATCTCGGTTACCGTGCCCACCGTAGAGCGAGGGCTCCGGGAAACGGTTTTCTGCTCGATTGAAATTGCTGGGGAAAGGCCGTCTACCGAATCGACATCCGGTTTATCGAGCTGGTCCAGGAACTGCCGCGCGTAAGCCGAGAGTGACTCAACGTAGCGACGTTGGCCCTCAGCATAGATGGTGTCGAAGGCGAGCGATGACTTGCCGGAACCTGAGAGGCCGGTGACAACTGTGAAGCGATCGCGAGGTATTTCTACGTTAATGTTCTTGAGGTTATGCTGGCGAGCGCCTCTTACAGTTATGCGGTCGATTGCCATAGGACTAACCGAACACGCCACTACAGATATTAATATCACATGGCGAAGAAACCATGATTCTAGCCGAGCACAAACTAATTGAGCAAGTTGCGGTTGGCTCTCTTGACACTGTTTCCGAGCGAGTCATACACTCCGAGCAATCGCACGCACTATCTGATTCTGATTGCTTCCTTTGGGCGGTATAAGTTTGAATCTTCCAAACGCCTTAACACTGCTGCGTATTTTCATCGTCCCGCTTCTGGTTGTGGTTCTCCTGACACCGTTTTCTGAAAACTGGTTCGGGGTTCCGCGGCATATATTAGGCGTCGCGCTTTTCTTGGGTGCCGCTTTTACTGACTTTTTGGATGGACACTTCGCGCGCAGCCGCGATCAGGTAACGCGTCTGGGCCAATTGCTCGATCCGATTGCCGACAAGCTGCTCATTTCCGCCGCCCTAATCTCTCTCGTTGAGAACCAGCTCGCTCCAGCGTGGGCGGTGGTGATCATCATCGGACGTGAGTTTGCAGTTACCGGTCTGCGCTCAATCGCCGCAGCGGATGGCGTAATCATAGCGGCGTCAAAGATGGGTAAATTCAAAATGCTGGCGCAGGTCGTGACCGTTGCGCTGCTAATTGCCTCCAGCGTTTCGGGAAAACCGCCTGTGGCAAACTTTGGCAGGCCATTTCCGGCAATCGAGTTCTGGTCGGTGCCGGAATTGCGGGCGGCTTTACAGCATCTTTTCGGCGAAGGCACGACTACAGGAAACGACTGGCAGGTGTTGGTTTACACGACCGGGCGGGCGCTGTTGTGGCTGGTGGTAATCTCAGCGTGCCTGTCGATGTACGGATATTTTCGTTCGTTCTACGTCTCGGTTCTTGCATCTCGAGCTGAGAGACGCAAAGCGGAGGGCGCGAGGATTGCCACGGTGCCGGACTAGCGGATGAAGGTCAGCTCGATTTGACCACTAGCAACGTTGTCGGTGATTGGGCGAGAATTCGACTGTAATGAAGCTAATGCCTCACTTGGAAACCGGTATCGTGTCTGCTCAACCTGAAGCCCACGGGACACCAGTTATGTCTAACTCCGCCTGCGACTTGCGTTTTCGTTTTCCTGTTGGTAATATCCGCCTTTTGTCGGAATGCGCTATTGCAATCTATAGCGGGCCGGCGTAGCTCAGTTGGTAGAGCATCTGATTTGTAATCAGAGGGTCGGGGGTTCAAGTCCCTTCGCCGGCTCCATTAGGCACTTGAAAGGGTATGCAGGGGTGGTCGAGTGGTTAATGGCACCGGGCTGTAAACCCGGCGGGCTAACGCCCTACGCAGGTTCGAATCCTGCCCCCTGCACCAAGAGAATTTCGAATTTCGGATTGCGAAATTGGGATTGAAGACAGTGCGCTGTGGAGACTTAATTCCGCAATCCGAAATTCGCAATCCGAAATTCGTTGAGCGGGCGTAGCTCAGTTGGTAGAGCATCAGCCTTCCAAGCTGAGGGTCGCGAGTTCGAATCTCGTCGCCCGCTCCAGTTCTTTGTATTTAGTTAGGACCCGCGCCCGCGTAGCTCAGGGGTAGAGCGCCTCCTTGGTAAGGAGGAGGTCATGAGTTCAAATCTCATCGCGGGCTCCAGAAAATTTGCAGATCGCGTCAAAGCGTTAACGCATCTTTGCTTAAGAGGCCACTGAAAAATGTCCAAGGAAAAATTTGACCGTACAAAGCCGCACGTGAACATCGGGACTATCGGGCACGTGGATCACGGGAAGACGACGTTGACGGCAGCGATCACGAAGGTGCTGGGGAAGCACAATCCGAAGGTGCAGTTCGTGGCGTTTGACCAGATTGACAAGGCGCCGGAAGAGAAAGCGCGGGGGATCACGATAGCGACGGCGCACGTGGAGTATGAGACGAAGAAGCGGCACTACGCGCACGTGGACTGTCCTGGGCACGCGGATTATGTGAAGAACATGATCACAGGGGCGGCGCAGATGGACGGGGCGATATTGGTGGTAGCGGCGACGGACGGGCCGATGCCGCAGACGCGGGAGCACATTCTCTTGGCGCGGCAGGTAGGAGTGCCGGCGATGGTGGTGTTCATGAACAAGGCGGACGCAGTCGACGATGCGGAGTTGCTGGAGCTGGTGGAACTGGAAGTGCGGGAGCTGTTAAGCGCCTACGAGTTTCCCGGGGATGACATCCCGGTGATAAAGGGTTCGGCGCTGAAGGCGCTGGAAGGGGACCCAGCGTGGGAGAAGACGGTGGAAGAGTTAATGGAGGCAGTTGATAGCTACATTCCGACGCCGGAGCGAGACATCGAGAAGCCGTTTTTGATGCCGGTGGAAGACATCTTCACGATCCAGGGACGGGGGACGGTGGCGACGGGAAGAGTGGAGCGGGGCAAGGTCAAGGTGAACGAGAGTGTGGAGATAGTGGGCATCCGGCCCACGAAGACGACGGTGGTGACGGGTGTAGAGATGTTCAAGAAGCTGCTGGACGAGGGGAGAGCCGGGGACAACGTAGGATTGCTGCTGCGGGGAGTGGAGCGGAAAGACATCGAGCGGGGGCAGGTAATCTCGAAGCCCGGGAGCATCACGCCGCACACGAAGTTCAAGGCGGAGGCCTACGTGTTGACGAAGGAAGAAGGAGGACGGCACACGCCGTTTTTCACCGGGTACCGGCCGCAGTTTTACTTTCGCACGACGGACGTGACGGGAGTGGCGAGTTTGCCGGCGGGAGTGGAGATGGTGATGCCTGGCGACAACGTGGCGATGGAGATCGAGTTGATCGCGCCCAT
>JACDCK010000284.1 GCA_013817595.1 Pyrinomonadaceae bacterium
TGTGGAAGGTAGGTGATCTTCATCGCGCTCCACCTTAGCAAAAAGGGGCCGGGACACCACGAAGGATACCCCGGCCCGGTCGAATACCCTACGCCCGAGACGCTACCGTGGCCAGGCTCCGAGGATTCGCCTCAAGGGCCGCGCCTTGTAATGCGCTTGACGGTCCGCAAGACGAACCCGGCGGCAGTAGTAAAGGACTCGGCTTTGCAAGGCGACCGCCGGGCACCCTCTACTCTAGCAGCGGGCGATGAACCGCCGATGAATTCCCACGAGACACGCGAGGATGGCTTTTGAGCAGCGCCGCACTCGGAGGGCAGCGGCTTCCCTCACCCAGTCTTCACGTCGACCAGTTCTGAGCCCCCACCGTACACCTGGCCCACCCCACGAGCGTAGTACTTGTGCTCGACGTAGCTGGGTTCGAGTGGCGTCCACTCCTTGGTCTCAAGCACATGATCGAAGGAACCGTATGGCACTGTGAGTGATTCGTTCAAGCTTTGCACCTTCGCCATGTCCTCGGCCTCGCCTTTGTAGTACTCCCGGTGGTAGGAGTGCCCCACCTTAGGATGGGCCTGCATGATGATCCCCGGCTTGGCTCCGTCGACCCCTGCCTCCCACGAGCCCTTTGTGCTCACCACCTCCCCGTTTTCGTACTCCTTGGTGTCCTCCCCGAAGTACCAGACGTTGCCTTCCTTGTCCTGGGCGAACCAGTCGTAGGTCCTTTCGATGAGCTTGCCGCCTTCCCAAGGGCATTAACGTAGTTGACCCACCAAATCCAATTCGCGCAAGCCTTTCCCGCAAGTTGTGTCAATTCCTTGTGCGAATTCAGGTAAACTGAAACTTCACACTAACTTGACGTAAGGTTCACATAAGGTAGGCCAAAAGTGGCGGGGCAGAAAGACAAAGACAAGCGCAAAGACGAGGGAAACACCGAATTTGAGAACTTCCAGAAGGTGCTCGAAAAGACGCTTTCCGTTCCAAAAGAGGAACTGGACCGCAGACGTGCCGAGTACGAGCGCGAGAGGAAAGAGAAGCGAGCGGGGTAGCCTACACAAGATCATAGCCCAACTTGTCGGCCAAGTTCCGCAACGGAAGCGATAACCGCCGATGTGATAGCGGCAAGTGCAACGACGGCGATTCCGGCAGCGAGGATTTGGCCCTTTCGTAGAGCGCGACAGCGGGGTCATGCCCGTGCATCGATGAAGCATATGAGAGACCCACAATATCGGGGTAAGCCCTCCACATGTTGCGGGACCAATGCCGCGTCCGTGAGCGTGCTTCGGATGAACTAATCGCGGTCGAGGCTCC
Source organism: Pyrinomonadaceae bacterium (assembly GCA_013817595.1). Lineage (GTDB taxonomy): Bacteria > Acidobacteriota > Blastocatellia > Pyrinomonadales > Pyrinomonadaceae > PSRF01. The sequence goes on from JACDCK010000284.1 coordinate 1,306, forward strand.
GGCCCGCGTGGGCCATAGTCCCGTTAGGTCTAACAGCGCTACGTCGGAGCGAAGCGCGAAAGCTACCAGCCACGGATCTCTGCTGTGTCGGTCGATGATCCGCATTTCTTGAAATACCTCTGCAACGCATACCGTCCCCTTGGTGGCCGCGTAGAGGATCGCACGGCGATCCTGCTCTCGTCTTGGCATGGTGTGGTGGTCGAAGCGAGCGGTGGCGAGTGGCCCGAACCTACGAAACTCATTCCATGCACTCGGATGCTCACCGCCCCTAAAGTACAATCGCCACAGCGTGGTTCCCTCGGGAACCACTGTGATAGACGGCGCAATTCCCCGAAGCGTCGCTATAGGGTACGGTCTGGGGAGTTTCGACAACTACAAGTCGAGGGCAATCCGAGCTACGTCGGCAACGTCACGTCCGCTCAACAGCCATTGGCGCGGGGAAACCGGTTTGCCCCCAATCGACAGGTCGGGGTCAGGATTAGCCAACCAATTTTGGACCGCTATCGGATGCAATTCCTCATGCAAAACCGGCAGCACGCTTTCGAGGCCCGGTAGCAGTTCGCCGTCCTCAAACTGAAAATCGGGTATCTTCCAGCCCTCTTTGGTCAGAATGCCATAAAGGGTGCGATCTGCCAACCGTTGCGCTACCCCCTCAACATCTGTGCCCAATATCCGCGCCGCTTCTTCCGTATTCGAGCTGTTATCGAGCAGGGCTTGATACTTGATTGCGGTACGCCTTAGTGGGTCGACAGTCTCGGGGTCAATGGGCTCGAAATCGAACCCACCCTCAATAAGCGCATCCTTTGGGGATTCAGGCGTCGGGGTTTGCGCCACAAGAGATAACAATCGGAACAGCAGCTCCTGATCCAAAAACATCGATGAAGGGCCGACCCTTTGGTGCGTAAAAGCGGTATTGTAATCGTGAGTGTCTAGCACGAGCCAAGTCAGATTGTTCTTGTCGCCCGTTGTTGCGGCTGTAGGACTCGTTGCCCTTATCTGCGTTTCCGTCATTTGTCGTCGCTCACTCTGCTCTGCACTTGTTGCAGCATTTCCTGCGCCCGATCAGAGTTGTCAGCGGTCTGCTTCAAAAGCTCAATAAGCTGGTCCAGTCCTGTCCGAGTAATCACCAGACGCGCAACCGTCTGTGTCGGTATCTGGGTTAATTGCTTGGCTTGTTCAGCTATCTGGTCTTGTGTTCCCACAAACGCTGGCGGGATCAATTGTCCGAAGGTGAGCACGATCTCACCTTGTGGTCCAATTTGACCAAGAACCTGGTTGGCGAAAAGGGCCGGTGTTTCTTCGGTCCCTTCCCAGACAACTGGAAGCTGAAGATCCCCCGGTATTCCTGCTGGCGTCCCTTCGGACATCTACCGTTTTCTCCTTCTAAGGTCGAAAATTGCCAAAATGGATTATAGACCGAGAATGCGGGTGACGAAACCTACTTGCTCGCCTTGCCCGTCAGTTCATCATAAGTGAGCCGACGCCCCGCCACGCTACCAAGCGTCTTGGCGAACCTGTCCTTGTCCGCGTTCTCACGCTCGTTGAACCGGAACGCAACGCTTCGATCATCTCGGGCCAGATCTCGTGGTGGCGGCGCACGTACTCATCTTCATACCCCGGCCTGACCTCGAGAACCCACGCATACTGGAGCATCCGTCCTCCTTGTGTTTTGGTTACGGTCTACAATCGAGTGGTGTGGGCGCGGTAGATCGAGTCCTCCTTGGTCCCGGAAAACGGAGACCGTGAGAAAGCGAGGATCGCCGCGCCCTTCTACAACTTCCGGAGGAGCCCGAACAGTTGCCTGGGCCGGGGAGCACCCTGAGCCCGCACCCGCAAGGTTGGGCCATACCGGTAGTAGGAAAGGAGAGCCCGACGAACCCCAACCCGTGGAACTGGGTCCCACGCGGGCTCACCAGGTTCTTGGCGTACCCCTCGGTGCATCTCGGCAAGAAATCAGCCAGGCTTACCGCGGGTTTGGCGGCACGAAAGCCCACATCTTTCAAGGGTGGGATGAAG
>JACDCK010000285.1 GCA_013817595.1 Pyrinomonadaceae bacterium
CGGCGCCGTATTAGTGACAGGAGTCACATTCGGAGCTCCGGAACTAGGAGTCGAGTTCACCGGCGCAGGCTTGGGGTTGGTGCGTTGCGTGGGTGCTTGCGGCGTAATATTGGTAGGCAATTGACCGTTGTATTTCAGTGCTTCGTCAATCAGGTCAGTGCCCTCCTTCCCGTCCTTACTGATCAGAACGCCATTCTTGTCCACGGTAACGTCAGCTCTGCCGCTAACCTGCTGTAGCAGATTTCCTAGCATTCCCGGACGTACTGGTGGTGGCGCATTCTTTCGCGCCGGATCGGGTTCGGGAATGGGTGCGCCAATAATGCTCAGCTGCTCGCTAGCCTTTTCCGCAAACTCGCTGTTGGGGTGATTCCGAAGAATCTGTTGGTAGTATTTTGCCGCTTCGTCCGGCTCTTCTTCCTGCTGGTAGGTTGCGGCCAGGCGGAAAAGGACCTCATCCATGAACGAGAAGTCGGGATACTTTTCAACAATCTCCCGGTAACGGGACTGAGCACCCTTCAAGCCACCTTTCTGCTGCTCGTATTTGGCCTTGTAGTAAAAATTTCCGATCTGCAGGTTGTGCATTGCCAGATTTTCCTGAACCTCGCGCAAGCGCTGCTCAACATCCGGCCGGAGCTTGGTCTGCGGGAACTGCTGCATCAGGACTTTCAGTCTTTGCTCGGCTTTTCGCGCATGGGTGATATCGCGATCCGAGAGACCCATCTGTCTCATCTCGGATTCCGCAACCTTCAGCATGGCATCATCGGCCAGAGGATCGGTCGGGAAGAAGGTTAGCCAATCCTGATATGCCTGCGCAGCCTGGATCAAGTTGCTCGTGGTTCCTTCAAGGTAAAAGGAATCAGCGATTGCAAGTTTTGCTAAAGGTAGAAAAGGAGAATCGGGATAAGTATTAATAATTGTCGTAAAGAGGAGCCGGCCAGTTTCGTGGCTTCCTTTACGCACTTGCTTGACGGCCTCTTCGAACAGTACGCGATCGCGCCCTGGGGCGACCTCGCCAGTTAAATCAGCATATTTGTCTTCGCCTCCACCACCAAAGAGCCCAAAGAACTTTCCTTTTTTCTTCTTCTTGGCAGGTGCCCTTCCGGAAGCAGCACTGGCAGTTCTAGCGCTTGCAGTGGCCTGTAGTCCAGCCTGCACGCGGGTGTCGATGTCGACCACTGACGTTTCAAGTCGATCGAGCACCGTTGCATCGTATCGCTCTGAGCGCTCTTGTTTGCCGCGAACGTCATTAACTTCGGAAACAATCGAACCGACCTCTTTCTCCAGGCCTTGCAGTCTTTGTCGCGGATCGTCAACGGCTTCCTTCTTGTCTGAGCTCTTCGACGCCATTGTAGAGATGGCGTTGTTGAGCGAACGACGCAGAGAATCAAGCTTCGACCGCATAACGTCCAGGCGCTGCATGGACGAAAGATCACTCTGAGGTTTGCTCTGGGCCAGAGCAGTGGGAACTGCGCTCAGGAGTAGCGCGACGCAAAGTGTCGCCAGCGCCATAAAGCGATAGTGCATATGTAAATCCTCCAAAAATTGCCGGTTTCCAATTTCCAATTGCCGATTTTTATTCTCTTTAACCGCTATTGTTCTGGTATTCACCATCCGACTGTAACTGCGTGCTTAGCCTGAACCTTTAACAAGTTAGCGCTTCCCCTGATTATTGTTTTGACCAGTAGGCGCAGGCTTGGGCGCGGGAGTCGGTCTGTTATCGTTGTGATTCACAGTGCGGCTTGGGCTCGCGTTGCTATTTGCTCCCGCTCCACCGGAATTGGCATTCGCAGTGTTAGTAACTGTGCGAGCTCTACTCGCATTCGCGTTCGAGTTTTCGTTACCGTTCTTGTTGGTGTTCTTATTTCGCCTCGGCTTACTCTGGTTGGCATTTTTGGCCGGTTCCGAGGTGTTCGTGTTCAGGTTCTCGAGAGCCTTCTCCTCGCTCGCCTTTTTGTCGTTAACGACGGCTTCCGAAGCCTCTCCCTCTTTCGCGGCGCGGCTTATATCCATCGCGACTGTCTGACCCGTCTTCACCACTTCTCCAGCGCGCGGCATTTGAAAGAGCACCGTGTCGGCTTTGACCTGATTGCTGGGTCTTGTTGCCCGCACGCGGAAATTCAAGTCGGCTTCCCCCAAAATCCGCTCGGCCTCGAATCGATCATTACCCACGACCTCAGGAACCGTAACTTCAGGACTGCGCAGCGACAAATAAACAGTGGTGGCCAGGCCGAATAGGAATGCGATCGCAATCAATATTACGAGGCCCATTCGCCTGAGTGCTGAAAGTGCTTGATTTGCGACACCCAATAAGCTGATTCCTCGCTCCGCTCCAACTTGATAACCGTTAAAACCAAGCTGCGAAGTCTAACACCCGCTATCACCCGCGGCAAGAAGCCTATTTCCGATAACTATCTATGCTTACGGTCAAACGGCGCAATCAAAACCGTTCTCAGTAACCATGCGCCAAGCCTTCTGAATAGTTGTTTTGCCGGATCGAACACCTCCACTGTCCTCGGCTGAGATGCTCCGCTGTATTTCGGGGTTGTGCCGTGGCCTATCAGTTTCAAGCGTGAAGCTTAGGAATCCCCAATCCTTCAGCCGCGATGCGTCCGAATTCTCGAAATTCCTAGGCAAGTGTATCGCCAAGCTTGAGATGTGTGCCGTTCATAAAGTCGCGCACACTCATGCGCCGCTTTGCCTCCGGTTGTACCTCAATGAGCCGAAGCATTGTCTCCCCGCCGCATATTACAATCAGGTCATCGCCTTGAGAGGCCACCACTTCACCCGGGACAGCGTTCGACAATTCTGCGCGGGTGGCTTTCGCCCGCCAGACGATCAGGCGGTGTGTTTGGTGATGCGTGTAAGCATTTGGCCATAACTGGAGGCCTCTAATGGTGCGTTCAACTGCAAAAGCGTCTTTAGACCAATCAATCAACCCGTTTTCTTTGCGCAGCAGGGGAGCGAAAGTGGCATCCCGGTCGTGCTGAGGCCGAGGCGTGATTTCATCAAGCTGGGCCAGGGTTTCCCCTAGCAGCTCGGCTCCCATCTCCGCGAGTCGACCCATCAGTTCGGGCGCCGTTTCCATTTCGTCGATCTGCGTTTCTCGCTGGAGTAAGATGGGACCCGAGTCCAACTCTTCTTCAATGAACATCGTGGTGACACCTGTCTTCTCCTCTCCGTTGATGATGGCCCAGTTGACGGGCGCTGCGCCGCGGTAGAGTGGCAAGAGAGAGAAATGAACGTTGATGCAACCTCTCTTCGGCGCGCCTAGAAACTCGGCGGGAAGAATGCGGCCGTAAGCCACCACG
>JACDCK010000079.1 GCA_013817595.1 Pyrinomonadaceae bacterium
CCCCGGCAATGGCGAGGTGGGAGAATCGTATCCGTTTGTAAAGAACAAACGCGCCCCCTTTACGCCGGCGCGACGCGCCCTGCCAATGCTAAACCTTGCCCTTATCTCCTCGGCGGGCGTCTATCTCGACGGGACCCATCCTTTCGACCTTAACGTACCGGGCGGCGACCTTAACTTTCGCGAGATCCCGATTGAAGTTGAAGCTGCCGATTTGCGGTTCGCGGCGAAAGGATACGATCCGGCCGCGGTTCAGCAGGACCTTAACGCGCAGGTGCCACTCGAGCGCCTTTTGGAGTTTGAGGTCAATGGAATTATCGGCCAACTCAATACGGTGTTCTGGAGTTTCAGTGGTTTCATCCCTGACGCCGCCAGGCTTGCTGATGAGATGTTTCCGAAGTTGATCGAGCGCATCAAACGATACGAGGTTCAAGCTGCTCTGCTGATACCGGCATCACGTCTCTGCCACCAGTCAGTTTCGCTCGCCGCACGGGCTTTGGAACAGGTCGGCCTTCCCACGATGACACTGGCAGTGGTCAAGGACGTCGTGGAATCTGTTCGTCCTCCTCGAGCAGCTTTTTATGAAGGTGAAGTCGGGAGTGTTGCAGGACGCCCGAACTGGCCCGAACATCAACGCCGCATTCTCGACGAGGCGTTGCGCCTGATCGAACCAATGGACCAGCCAGGCATTTACCAACTAGCTGTTGGACTCGAGACGCAGGTAGAAAACGAACGCGGCGAGCGGTAACCAGGGCGACAGCCCTCCAATTCTTATCCATCCGAAAGCTGTAGTAATCGAACCCTATGGTCAAACGGCTGGTCTCGATTGTTCTTCTGCTGTTAGCCGCAGTGTTACTTTATCTGCTGTTTTGGCCGGTTCCGATTTCCCCAGCGGCATGGAGTCCAGCTACGGCTCCCCCCTTAAGTGGTGACTACGAGAAAAACTCTCGGCTCGCTAACGTCCAGCGACTTTCGCTGGGAGCGGGCTTCGCACCTGAAGACGTAGCCATTGATTCAGAGAGCCGCATCTATGCCGGACTGGACGACGGCCGCATCATGCGCTTGCAAGCGGATGGCACGCGCCCGGAAGTGTTCGCCAACACGCAGGGACGTCCTCTCGGCATGAAGTTCGATTCGCACGGCAATCTTGTACTTGCCGACGCAAACAAAGGACTGCTTTCGATCTCGCGGGATGGTTCGATCATTGTACTGAGCACACAAGCCGACGGCGTTGCTTTTGCTTGTACCAACGATCTCGACATCGCCGCCGATGGAACGATTTACTTCACCGATGCTTCGAGCAAGTTTCACTTGTCAACCTACAAGGCAGATATTCTCGAGCATCAACCAAACGGACGGCTGCTCATCTACGAGCCGACAACAAAAACTACGCGTGTGGTTTTGCGAGATCTGCGCTTTGCGAACGGGGTAGCGATAAGTCCCGACCAAACTTTCGTGCTTGTAAGCGAGACCGAACGTTACCGACTACATCGGGTTTGGCTCAACGGTCCGAAGCAGGGTCAGTCAGATATCTTCATCGACAACCTGCCAGGCTTTCCCGATGGATTTTCCTCAAACGGCAAGGACAAGTTTTGGTTGGCACTGGTCACGCCGCGCGATGCAACTTTCGACAAGTTACTGCCGCATCCCTTCCTGAGAAAAATCGTATATCGCCTGCCGGCATTTCTTCAGCCCGCACCGAAGCGTTATTCATTTGCGCTCGGACTCGATCCGAATGGCCGCGTAGTTGAGAACCTCCAGGACGGATCGCCCCAGTGCTATGCGCAGATCGCAAATGTCGTCGAGCATCAAGGCTTCCTTTATTTCGGAAGCATCGGCGAAAGCGCGCTCGGACGTTTTGCCCTCCGATAGGTCCAATCCAGGCGACAGTTCGTCAAAGAATGAGGCTCAAAAGCCTCAGAAAACCTTAAAAAGGATAACAGGGTTGATTCGGGTTGTCATGAAAACCCTCAGAAATGGGCCAAAAAGGAGGTTTTTCTCCTGAAAGGCTATTTTTTCGATGGAGTCCCAGCCCCTGGCGTTTTGGCGAAGTACCCGGGCCGGTAATTGAGCTTTAGCTGCTTACGCAGTTCGGGATTAGTGATCTCAATCTGGATACGACGGTACGAGCCATCACGGGCCTTGTTTAGAGGGGAATAGGCCACTAGATATTGCTCGCGCAGGTCTCTCTGAATCTGTGCGAAGGCTTCGCGAAGCTCTCTCTCGCTATGCGGGAAATAAGCGCGGCCGCCGGTCTGCTCGGCAATCTTGCGTAAGGCGCCTTCATTGACCCCAAAGTTGTAACTGTCGCCAATTCCAATAGTGTAAATCAAGGCATCTGCTTTCTGGGCGCGTTCGATGGCCTCGTGCATCTTTACCTGGCTGATAGTGTCTTCGCCATCGGTGAGCAGGATGATTGCACGCCGTGCGTTATCGGCAGAGTCCTGAAGCAATTCCTTGGAGGTGGCCCATACGGCGTCCCAAATTGCCGTTGAACCAGCCAGCGCTTGATTGGTACCCGAGATTGGCGGCGTTCCACCTACCACAATGCCACCCCCGATGTAGCCGGCGGGAGGCACAAACTCCACCCGATCGATGGCGCTACGCAAACGCTCGATGCTCCCGGTGAATCCCTGTTCTAGCGTGACCTCACCTGTAAACGAGACTATCGCGGCTTCATCCTTTCCGGGTCGCAACACCGCTTCCAGGAAGGAGCGCGCAGCTGCCTTTTCGTCCGGCAGCGTTCGTTCTTCCGAGGCGCTGCAATCAATCAGAATCGCAGCCGAAAGAGGCAGATCGATGTTTTGCTGAAAAGTGAATATCTCCTGGGCCTGCCCGTCTTCCAACACGCGCAGGTCTTCCTTTTTGAGCGTGCTTATGAACCTCTTGTTTTTATCCGCCGCCGTGAAAAAGATACTGGTGAGATTTGTCTCTACCCGCACGACCTCATCAGAATCCTGGGGTAGTTCATCTTTCAGGCGAGGAGTTGGGCTCGGAGAGGGCTCAGGCTTCTGGGTGTCACTGGTCCGTCTTGCACGACTCTTGTCCTGCGCACTCTCTGATTCTGATGACTGCTGGGCCAGAGGACGCTCCCCAGCCAACACCACCAGAGCCAGGGCCGTAAAGACGACCAGGGCTAAAGTCCAGTTTTTACTTCCCGTAAACAAATCGGCCTCGATTAAGAGCTCTTAAGGTCTGACGGAATCCGAAATGGCCTTATAGCCGTGCTTTGTTCGAACTTTCAAACCGTCGCGTCCGTTAGCAAGCTTAACCTCGATACGTCTAAAGCTTCCATCATAACGATCGTTGGAAGGCTTGTAGGTTACGAGATATTGAGCCCGCAACTCCTTGTTAATCCGGTTGAATGATTTTTCAAGTGCCAGCATGTCACCAGTGAAAAACGCCATTCCTCCCGTTTCTTCAGCGAGCTTCACCAGGTTGCTATCTGCTTTGTCGTGAACCTGTCCCATCTGCACTCCGGGCACTGCGCCTGCTAACCCGGCCTTGGTTGATATCGCGAAGATGGTAGTCTCAGTTCGCTGAGCAATGTCGATCGCCTCACGCAGATCGGCGCGACTGTACGTATCCTCGCCATCAGTGATCACTACCAGCACGCGTCTTCCAGAAACCGATCGCAGCTTCTCGTCGCAGAACTGCCAGATGGCATCGTAGAGCGCCGTTTGAGTCCCTAACTTCTTAACACCGAACACTGCCCGATCAAGCAAATCAAGCTTGTCCGTAAAATCCTGTTTCAATACGATCTCGTGATCGAAGGTAGCAAATAGCACGCGATCTTTCCGCGGCCGAACCACGGTTTGTATAAAATTCATTGCCGACTCTTGCTCAAACTTCAGCTTGCCTGCGGTCGAAGGAGAGGTGTCCATCAACACCGCGACGTAAAGTTGTGAGACCTGGCCCAAGTCATCAGAAAACGTTTCAATCTTTTGAGGAAGCTTGTCCTCCGAAACGAGAAAATCGCTCTGACTCAACCCGGATACAAACTGCCCCTTCTTGTCAACGACAGTGATGGGCAGACGAACGCGTCTGATGAAGGTTGTAATCGAGTCGGGGTCCTGTCCCGAGACGGGAGGCGGCGTGGCTTTGGGTTTGGCCTGCTGAGCCTGAACGCTAACCAACGCGCTGAAGAGTATGCAAAAAACAAATAAGAACCTGCACCGGAAACCGGAAATTGAAGAAGTCATAATTGATTAGTCTAAGAATACTTAAGCGGCGCTTAAGATTTGGCCTGGCAAATGACCTGCGGTTCGATGCTGGGGCCACCTACACCCGTTGCCCTCGTACGGAATCGGAGCAACCTGGCCATGCTCTACACCGACATCAAAGCACACACGGGAGCTACAAACCAAGCGCGCGTCGCTGTCTTTGGAGAGCTTTCACACTAATAGTTTGAACACCAGACGCGATGATACAATGCCCAGGTCGCGGGGAATCAGCGCTACTTGCATTGCGCAATTGGTAAAGCTCTTTCCAGGCCCGACATGTTACAAGTTGCCGCCCAAACTTTTAAATCTGATCAGAGCAGAGCCAGGGCTCTTTGTCACGACACTCCAGTTAAGACACGTTTCCAAGCAGGTGTATCATTTTCCCGAGGTAATCGATGTGGCTGAAGCTAACCTTTTAAAAGAAGCGAATCCCGTGGCTCAAGAAACTGCCAAAAAGTGGGTCTACCTTTTCGAGGAAGGGAGTGGCGAGGACAAAGCGCTGCTCGGCGGAAAAGGCGCTGGTCTGAGCGAGATGACTCGGGCCGGCCTGCCGGTGCCGCCCGGTTTCGTTGTCACGACGGAAGCCTGCAACGCGTTTTTTGAGTATGGCAAGAACTTCCCTGAAGGCCTTTGGGACCAGGTCAAAGAGGGCTTAAGTAAGATCGAGGCGAAGGTCGGCAAGCGCTTCGGTGACCCGAAGAATCCGTTGCTGGTCTCCGTGCGGTCGGGTGCTGCATTCTCGATGCCGGGAATGATGGACACGGTGCTCAACCTGGGTCTCAACGAGGAAACTGTACAGGGTTTGGCTAAACAAACCGGGGACCTCAGATTTGCGCTCGACGCTTATCGTCGCTTTGCTTCTCTCTTTGGCGAGATTGTTATGGGGGTGGCCCACGAGAAGTTCGAGAGAGTGATGGCTCGGTTCAAGGCGCAGACCAAGGGAGGAAGCGACACTGATCTGAAAGCCGACGACTTGCGTGACATTATTGCCGCCGAAAAACAAATCATTGTCGCCGAGCAACACGCTATACCCGAAGATCCATACGAGCAGCTGCGCGTGGCGATCGCTGCCGTTTTTAATTCCTGGATGGGCCGGCGCGCGGTTGACTACCGGCGTGTGAATCGAATTCCCGATTCGCTGGGGACAGCGGTGAATGTGCAGGCAATGGTCTTCGGCAACATGGGTAGCGAGAGCGGCACCGGCGTCGCCTTCACGCGCAACCCATCAACGGGTCAGAAAAAGCTTTACGGCGAGTATTTACTGAATGCCCAGGGTGAGGACGTCGTTGCGGGCATTCGCACACCGCACCCGATCAGCCAATTGAAGAAGGAACTGCCTGCGGTTTTCACCGAGTTTGCTTCAATCGCCCACCTGCTCGAACAACACTATCGCGACATGCAGGACGTCGAGTTCACCATCGAGCGCGGCAAGCTCTGGATGCTGCAAACTCGCACGGGAAAGCGCACTGGCCCCGCAGCGGTGCGGATTGCCGTGGAAATGGCCCAGGAAAAGTTAATTGATCGCGCCTTGGCGGTGCAGCGCGTTACGCCTGAACAAATCGATCAGCTGCTGCATCCGACCGTTGATCCAAAGACTGACGCGACTGTGCTGGCCACGGGCTTGCCGGCAAGTCCCGGCGCCGCGCAGGGTCAGGTGGTATTCAGTCCTGACGAAGCCGAGGAGCTGGCGCATGAAGGCGCCCAGGTGGTCCTCGTCAGACAGGAAACCAGCCCCGACGATTTTCACGGGATGGTAGCCGCGCAAGCTATCTTGACGGCCCGCGGCGGCATGACCAGTCACGCGGCCGTGGTGGCACGCGGCATGGGGAAGACTTGCGTGAGCGGCGCAAGCTCGCTTGAAATTGATTACAGCCAACAGCAGTTTAGCGTCAACGGAACGGTAGTAACCAAGGGCGAATGGATCACTGTAGACGGTTCCACCGGACGCGTATTTCTGGGGCAGGTGCCCACGATTCAGCCAACACTGAGCTCAGACTTCTACGAGATAATGAGCTGGGCGGACAAATTCCGGCGGCTGCGCGTACGGGCCAATGCCGACACTCCGCGTGATGCAAAAATTGCGCGTCAGTTTGGGGCCGAGGGAATCGGACTCTGCCGCACCGAACACATGTTCTTCGGCGATCAACGTTTGGCGGCGATGCGCGAGATGATTCTTTCAGACGGTGTCGGCGCGCGCGAGAAGGCGCTGGAGAAGCTGCTGCCGCTACAGCGCGGCGACTTTGTGGGAATCTTCCGCGAGATGGCCGGCTTGCCGGTCACGATTCGGTTGCTGGATCCTCCGCTACACGAGTTTCTTCCGAACGTGGACGGCCTGTTGAGTGAACTTGCGGAACTGAAGATGGCCGCACGTTTGGCAGCGACCCTCGCAGACATGGACAAGCTGCTCGATGAGATCGATGAAAAGCGGCGCCTGCTGCGGCAGGTGGTGCGCACGCGGGAATCCAATCCCATGCTGGGATTCAGAGGTTGTCGATTGGGTATCCTGTTTCCCGAAGTCACACGCATGCAGTGTCGCGCGATCTTTGAGGCCGCTTGCCAGGTGCAAGGCGAAAAGAAAAAGGTGACCTTAGAGATAATGGTTCCACTGGTTTCGCTCAGCGAGGAACTGCGGCAACAGAGAGAGGTAATCGACGAAGTAGCGCAACAGGTGATGGGCGAACACGGGATGACCGTCGAGTATCACGTGGGCACGATGATCGAGCTGCCACGAGCTGCCCTGATGGCTGATAGCATCGCGACGTATGCCGATTTCTTTTCTTTCGGCACCAATGACCTAACGCAGACGACCTTCGGTTTGAGCCGAGACGACTCGGGGCGCTTTCTTCCCACCTACATTGAACGCCGGATTCTGCCGGAAGATCCCTTTCAGACGCTCGATCGTGAGGGCGTGGGCCAGTTGATTCGGCTGGGCTCGGAACGAGGCCGCACCGCCAAACCCGACCTAAAGATCGGGATTTGTGGCGAGCATGGAGGCGATCCGAGTTCCATCGCCTTTTGCCACGAGATAAATCTCGACTATGTAAGTTGTTCGCCCTTCCGGCTACCGGTGGCGCGTCTGGCGGCAGCACATGCTGCCCTTGGGGAGTCGGCGGCTGAGCTGACAGGCGAAGGCTTTGGTGGACGCGACGTTGTAACTGATTAGGATCTGAGATCTCAGAATCTCAGACCCCTACCGTGTCAAGGTAGTGCTCTAGTGCTGGCTAACTCTTCTGGAATCAACAAGCGCTAAATTTGCTCAGTAACATTCGCACTGCATTCACTGCATCCAGTGCTTCAACTGCTCGTGCGGCACATTTTTGTGTGCCAATCTATAACATACCTCGGACACGCGCAGAAGCGGTTTGCGACGCCAAGTACGATGTTGAGGAGAAGATTCTTAAACCTCTATTGGGCGCCGGCAGCTTAAGTCAGCTAGATCCAGTTTCTTAAATCGAAGTGCAGCGTTTTGCATGTCCGACCAAACTGCCCAGCTACGGTGTCGCGATGGATATGTTCCCAATGGGCCCGCGTCCCACTCCTTGCGCACTGGGCTGACGAAAAACAAATGGGGAAGCACATTCTTAACAATGGCCGACCGGAGGGCGCCTACGTTGTGTGTTTATGGCTGCCCAAAGCGCTGGCGGTACTCCGTTGATGCTAGGAATGCCTTGACCATTTCCGCTTGGATAAAGTTACCGCTGAATTGGTCTAGCTTCGCGAGCCAAAAATTGTAGCCATCGAAGTTGTTATCAGGTGGATCGTTCGGGTTTCTTCTCAAATAGCCAAAGTATTGCATGAGCACGAACGCACGGTTGAACTGCGCGCTGGTGAAATCCACGTCCTCGGCCACCGCGCGCAAGACCTGCGCGCGCGTCTTCGCGCCGCTCGACAGTTCGTTTACAAGCTCATCTCGCTCAGAGCTAGAGAGCGCCCCACCCGCATTCGCGTTGAGAGAATCGACATACTGTACGCTAGTCATCGTCGGCGGATAGGTGGCCACGAAGTTCGGGCGCTGGACGAACTCGTTGAAGTAAGCCGTCTGGTTCGCTTCAAGCTGCTCCTTCCAACCGGTTGCGCCGACAACGACGCCTTGCGCAACGCTCTGCACATCAGGAAGAAACTCTGAACGCGTCAGCGGCACGGTCGAGGCAACACGGGTCGTACCAAAAGCGGCCCCGTACGTCTTATAGACCAAATAACCAGTCTGCTGAAACTCTATTGAGAGGTAGAACTCCGCCGAGACGTTGATCCGCTTGACCTCGACGCACTGCGCGTCCGAGCCGCAGGAGGTGATCTCGTTGGTCCAGAAGGCGAGGCCAGCCGGGTCGGGTTCGCGCGAGAGGAAGTCGAGGTAATGCTGGCGGACGAAGAAATCTACAGTGTCAATGGGGTTGGCGGCAGCCTGCGGTAGCGCCTGCCAGTCGAATTGTACTTCGCCGTCTTCGGGGTTAGTGAGCCGGACCAGATTGCTGCCGTCGGCGTTCATCACGTAGATTTGAGAGGTAATAACCTCGAAGCCAAACGAATAGCCGTAGGAGAACATGATGCGCGTACCGTCAGGCGAAAAAATCGGCGAAACAACATCGTTGCCTTCCGTGTAGTTGGTGAGCCGCGTCTGGCTAGTGCCGTCGGCGTTCATCACGTAGATGTTACTGTTATTATCACGAAGGCTCTTGAACACAATACGAGTACCATCGGGCGACCATTCGGGAGAGGCGTCAAAACGCGGGTTGTTGGTGAGCCGTGTTTGGTTGCTGCCGTCGGCGTTCATCGAGTAGATTTCCACATTACAATTGTTGCATGTGCTCGGGCTGGGCTCGTCACGAAAGCTAGTGAAAGTGATGCGCGAGCTGTCAGGCGACCACCTCGGAAAGTAGTCGTAGCCCGAGTTTGTCAACTGCGTCTGGTTGCTGCCGTCGGCGTTCATCACATAGATTCCAACGATTCCAACGGTACTCCCAAACCTGTAGAACACGATGCGCGTGCCGTCAGGCGACCACCTCGGAGAGGAGTTGCGGCCCGAGTTTGTCAACTGCGTTAGGTTCGTGCCGTCGGCGTTCACCACGAAGATTTCACGGGTGAAAGAATTACCCACACCACTCTCGAACGCGGACACGATGCGCGTGTCGTCGGGCGACCAATCAGGAGGTTCTACGATCACCAGATTATTGGTGAGCCGCGTCTGGTTACTACCGTCGGCGTTCATCACGTAGATGTCAAATTGGAAGCCGTTGCTTCTGAGGAAAGCGATCTTCGTGCCGTCGGGCGACCACTTCGGAGATGAATCCCAAGTAGATGCCGGGTTATTGGTGAGTCGCTGCACGTTACTACCGTCCGCCTCCGTTGCATAGATGTCACCATTGCCGTCACGAGTACTCGTGAAGGCGATCTTACCGTTACGACCCGGCACAGTCTTCGGCGTCACATGCTCGTCGGATGTTTTCGTCTGCGCCTTTAGCGACAGAGAAAGAGAGCCGCAGATTAAAACGCATAACAACGTAAAAAGCACGATAGTCAGATTGTGGTAACCAGCGCTGAGATGTGATTTTTGTGAGTATTTCATGATCTTTCTCCTCTACTCAGTCGACGCGCTCTCCGGCCACTGCCTGGCTTACGGCGCACAATCGTTGTTGCTGCGCGTCACGATGTTGCTGAAACGCCGTTAATATTCCGTGGCGGGCAGTGGGTTCCAACTCATCAAGCCGACCAGCGTGAGAGTCGGTCCGAATGGCTGTCGCGCGGTATTTCTTGAGCTTTTCATACGACCTCCTTATTTGTTCTGGGCTGTTGTTGAGTTCGCTCGAAGGCGAACCTGCCGCCGGCTGTGCCGTCTCAAGCGGCTTGAGCATCCCGGCTCCCTCTTCCACTGTGGCTGCGGCGGCGGGCGCGCTTTGGAAGAACGTGACTGCCATGTCCGCACTTTTCACGTTCGAGCAGCGCTTTTATTCCATTGAAAAGCGGGTCGAGACACTCGTGGCACACCCGCTTCCAATGACATTTCCGTTGACGTCAAGGACGTCATTTGTTGCCGTTGACGTGTAATGATCACCCGTCTCGTCGAGTGTGATGGCCGCCCTTACTACCCCGCTTCCGACAAACACGCCCGCCGCATCGAATCGCATGAACCGGAGGGCAGAGGAATACTCGTTCCAGCCGTGCTCGCGTTTCCAAATTCCGTTACCGGGACTTCGCAATATACTGGGGCCGATAGTTTCAAGGAATGTTCCGCCTTCTGCGAATGTCAACTGAATTCGGCCTGTGGCAGCTATCGGCTCGCCGGTCTCACAGTTTCTGCGAGTGACTTGTGTGACCCACACACCGACAAGACTTGGCTCATGGCCTTCGATCCCAACTCCGACTGGTTCTACAGGTGGGTTCTGGGCCCTGATGGTGGTGGATTGTGAGATCGCTACTGCGGTAATGATCGCCATCATCCCGAACGTGATTGCCGTGAATGTCATCCTTTTCATTGCTTTTTCCTCCT
>JACDCK010000080.1 GCA_013817595.1 Pyrinomonadaceae bacterium
GGATCGCGTTGTGAACGCGCGTCCCTTCGCGAACAAAATGATGGAGGTGCTTAGTGAGCTGGCCGGCAGAACCGACGAGAGCTTCCATCATCCACTTCTCGACGCTCGAGGCGACGACCGGTACCTGGTGGTGTTGATCACCGCGGACAAAGGATTGTGCGGCGCGTTCAATACAAATCTGATCAAAGAGGCCCAAGCTTTCATTCGCGAGCATTCCGGTAAGCGGGTTGAGATCCTGGCCGTGGGTCGCAAGTGCAGAGATTTTTTCCGTCGTCGAGATTCGATGCTGGCCGGCGAATACGTCGGGCTTACTGGGAAAGGCCGGGTCGACTTTTCTGAGGCGATAGAAGTGGCCCGCGACGTGATCAAGCGCTTCACGGAAGACCAGGAGATTGACAAGGCCTTCATCATCTACAATGAATTCAGATCAGTGATTCAGCAGCGCGTGGTTGTAGAGCAACTCTTGCCCGTGTCGCGCGCGGGCTCAAACGCTGAAGAGTCCGCCGCCCCCGGTCAACTTCTCACACTCGTCGACTATATTTACGAACAACCGCCCGCCGAGATCTTTAGCCGGTTACTTCCACGTCTGGTAGAAACGCAAGTCTTTCGCGCGCTGCTGGAATCCGTGGCTTCTGAGCAAGGCGCTCGAATGACCGCCATGGATTCCGCCTCAAAGAATGCCAGCGAACTAATTGATTCGCTCACGCTAAACATGAATCGCGTACGACAGGCAGCCATCACTAACGAGATCATTGAAGTCGTTTCGGGTGCAGCGGCACTCTAAATATGCTCCGTCGGCAATGCGAGTTGAGATGGGAAGCAGCTTTGACGGCTTCCCATTATCTCTGAGCGCTTTGATTCGGAATGCGTTAAGACTCGAAATGGAAACTCGATCAACGCGAGAACGGATCTGGCGCTATGCTCCACTGATCATCTGGATGCTACTCATCTCTTTCGCGTCGTCGAATGAGTTTTCCGCCATCAACACCTCCAGAGTCGTTCGACCACTACTGCTCTGGTTATTTCCTAACATCAGTGAGGAAAGCATCGGGCTGGCTCATTTCCTGGTGCGAAAAGCAGCGCACATCACCGAATATGCCGTCCTGGGCTGGCTGGCGGCACGAGCCTTTACAGGTTCTGCGCGCGAGTTTCTGCGCCAAAGGTGGTGGATCGCCGGTCTACTGCTAATCGTGCTTCACGCGTTACTGGATGAATACCATCAGAGCTTTGTGCCCTCGCGCACCGGTTCTTTTTATGACAGTGGCATCGATATCGCCGGCGGATTAATTGGGCTAATTGGCTTTGCCTACTCCCGCTGTCGGGCGGCAGGCATTGTCAGATCAGGGTCATCCGATACATGAATAGTCACGAAATTACTCAACCGCTCTTTTCTCGCCGCCTGCTTTGTGCAATATTTGCATCAGGGCGGGGCGCGACCTGAACATCGTGAGGCCATAACCCGTATATTAACGCGCGGCGAAAACTAACTGCCGCGCAAAGGAGAGACAACACCGATGGGAATTCTTGACGCCATCCGCTCGCAGTTCATTGAGGTAATTGAATGGCTAGACGATTCTGGTAATACGTTACTTTACCGCTTTCCCGTCCAGGGCCAGGAGATTAAGAACGGGGCGCGACTCACAGTACGCGAATCGCAAACGGCGGTTTTCGTTTTTCAGGGGCAGATTGCGGACGTTTTTCCTCCCGGTCTTTACAGCATTGACGGCGGCAACACGCCTATCCTTACCAAGCTCGGTGCCTGGAAATACGGTTTCAACTCACCTTTCAAGGCGGAAGTCTATTTCGTAAACACTAAACAGTTCACCGATCTGAAATGGGGAACTCCGAATCCGGTGATGATGCGTGACACGGACTTCGGTATGGTCCGTTTACGAGCCTTTGGCATCTACTCAATCCGGGTTGAGGATCCGAGCGCTTTTATTAAGGAGGTCGCCGGAACGAATGCTCACTTTGTGACTGAAGACATCGAGGGACAGTTGAAGCGCACATTAGTTAGTGGCTTCAGCGACGCTCTGGGTGAGTCAAAGATTGCGGCCCTCGATCTGGCATCCAATTATGACGAACTGTCAAAGTTCACCCGCTCGAAGCTGAGCGAGGAGTTCAAGACTTTTGGGCTGGGGTTGACGAAGTTTGTGATTGAGAACATCTCGCTCCCGGCCGAAGTTGAAGCGGCGATGGACAAGCGGACTTCGATGGGTGTTATCGGAGATGTGAACAAGTATGCTCAGTTTCAGGCGGCCGACGCGATGCGCGATGCGGCCCAGAATACTTCTGGCGGAGGAGCAGCCACGGGAGCTGGACTGGGAGCAGGATTCGCCATTGGGAATGCGATGGCCGGAGCCATGACGGATGCGATGAACCCGAAGAAGGGTGATATCCAGGAGGCACCGAAGGTTATCTGTACGAAATGCGGGGCGTCGAACCCGGCGGCGGTCAAGTTCTGCAATGAGTGTGGCACAAAACTCGAAGCCGGAGCACAAACTGCCACATGCGTGAAATGTAATGCGAAGCTCAAGCCCGGCGCGAAGTTCTGCGCGGAATGCGGAGCCAAACAGGAAAAGCTGAGGTGCTCTAAGTGTCAGGCAGAGCTAAACCCCGGAACGAAGTTCTGCAACGAGTGTGGCACCAAGGTCGAAGCCGTCTAATCGGTAACCGCCCGAGGCTCGGGGTGACAACGCAATTAGGACTTTGAAAAGGCCGTACGTCAAAAGGCGTGCGGTCTTTGTATGTAGTGGAAGTCCGTTCCACGGTTCGATAACTGAGAACCTCGTGTGGGCAATTTGCGGGGCTGAATAGACTCGACGTGTTCGGTACTGATTTGGTTTGCCATATCCGTGCAAGCAGCGAGGCGATCGTTGCTACGGCTTCGCCGCCCGATGTGAGGAAGCGGCTACGCCCTTCCGTCAGGGTCGTCCTTTAATGAGTGGGGCTCCGCCCCGGGGGCATAGCCCCAAAAAATCAAGAGTCAGCTGACGGCGGGGCACAGCCACCGCCTCACATCGGGCGGCAAAGCCGTAGCGACGATCGGAGACTGTTTCGCATCGCCTAACGCGAGACTGAACGTGTGCCGAGTTGTTCGCTGGTTTCGCGGTTTGATCACAGCCAATGATATGCTGTGGCCATTCCCCATCGAATCGAAACTCCTGGCTTAATGAGGTAATGAATCTGAAATGTTGAGCCGCTTTAAGCAACCCCGGCGAGTGGTGATCACGGGTATGGGGTGCGTGACCCCGATTGGGATCGGGCGCAAGGCTTTCTGGGCTGCACTGCTCAAAGGCGAGAGTGGCAGCCGCAGAATTGAAGCATTCGATGTATCAAACTCACCGGTGAAGATCGCGGCCGAAGTTCGCGGCTTCGATTGGGAAGCTCAACTCAACCCCAAGGATCGTAAGCATGTTCCGCGAACCGTACCCCTCGCCCTCGCAGCCGCCAGGGAAGCTCTCCAGGACGCGAATCTTTTTCCCGCCGAGATGACCCTGGACCAACGCCGGACGATCGGAGTCGTGCTGGGTACGGGTGGCGGCGGGTTGGCGTTTACGGAGCAGCAATACTCCTATTGGTACGTCGGTCCAAAGTACAAGGCTAGTGTTTACACGATTCCCTCATCGACACATGGGGGTCTTTCCAGCGAGCTGTCGATGGCCTTTGGCTTGCGCGGCCTTTCCCACATTGTTTCGACTGGCTGCACGAGCTCGACTGATGCAATTGCCTACGCGGCAGAGCACATCGCTCTCGGCCGGCAACATGTAATGATTACCGGCGGCGTGGATGCGCCCATCGCCCCCGGTATTCTGGCAGGGTTCAACCTGATGACGGTGTTGACCAGCGATTGGAACGACGAGCCACATCGTGCCTCTCGTCCGTTTTCCAGAAACCGATCCGGGATCGTTTTAGGCGAGGGCGCGTGGATCTATGTCCTGGAGGAGTTTGAACAGGCAAGAACGCGCAAAGCAAAAATCTATGCCGAGATTACCGGATACGGCGCGACCTGTGACGCCTATCATCGAGTCCGCCTGGAAGAAGGCGGGGACGAGCCCGCGCGCGCCATGCGGCTGGCTTTGGAAGATGCGGAACGCAAACCTCAAGACATCGACTACGTAAATCTCCACGGCACCTCCACCCTGTTAAATGATCGGATCGAGACCAGCGCGCTTAAATTAGCTTTTGACGGTTATGCCTCCCGAATTCCCATGTCGGCGACGAAGTCGCAAATCGGGCATCCACAGGGCGCCAGCGGAGCTGCCGGTTTAGGCGCAGCGTTGTGTGCCATGCACAAGCAGATGATTCCCCCCACCATAAACCTGGACGAACCTGACCCCGATTGCGATCTTGATTACGTGCCTAATCACGCGCGGCCAGCACACGTACAGGTAGCACTCTGCAACTGCATCGGTTTTGGATCGAAGAACAGCGTGCTGGTGATTGAGAGTGGGAAATCGTAAAGAATGGATTGTAAACGGTGATGAGCATTTTTCTTTGATCACGATTCTAAGCTCGCTTTGTAACTAATTATGTTCGCCAGGTTCCGCGAGCGCAGCCACGATCTCGAGCATCTCGACACAGGTGATTACACTCCAGAGGAGTACGAAGGCTGCATCGTCGAACTCCAGCGCGTTAATCAATGGTTAGGCGACGCGCGGGCCTTGCGACTTTCGCTGCTGACAGACATTGAGCAAGCCGATTTGCGCAGTTTCTCCGTGCTCGACGTAGCGGCTGGATCGGGTGAACTCTTGCGGGTGGCGGCTGGCTGGACCAGAAGGAACAAACTCAAAGGCAGTTTCACCGCCTTGGAATTAAACGCACGGTCAGCCGAAGCAACACTCGAGAAGTCGAGCGCCTTCGGAGAGATCGTCTCAATACGAGGCGACGCCCTCCGTCTCCCTTTTGCCGACGGCTCGTTTGATTATTCAATCTGTTCGTTGTTCACTCATCATCTGGACGACGGTAAAGTTGTGCTGGCGCTACAGGAGTTGAGCCGCGTGGCGCGCCGTCGGATTTTCGTAATCGATCTTCATCGCCATCCGATCGCGTATTACTTCTACTGCACGTTGGGCCGGTTGTTCCTGCACAATCGACTGATAAGGGAAGACGGCGCACTTTCGATCCTGCGCAGCTTTAAACCGCAGGAGTTGATTCATCTGGCATCCAGGGCAAGCCTGGACGGCGTTCGCGTCGAACGCAGATTTCCCTATCGACTGGTCCTCAGCGCTCGAGCCAAATGGATGGGCCTACACGGCAACCGGTGGGAACAAAACAACAATCGCCCGCTAACTGCCCATGCCGATCACATGAACCAGGCTGAAAATGTTGGCTTAACTCGATGACAAACTCGGGAGACACTTATGACGTTGCTATAGCCGGGGCCGGACCCGCCGGAACGAGTGCCGCGATTCATCTAGCCACCCAGGGTGCGCGAGTTTTGTTGGTTGAGCAAAAGCGATTTCCGCGAGCAAAACTATGCGGTGAATTCATTTCGCCGGAGTGCCTGCGGCATTTCGAGCGCCTGCGCGTCGCTGATCAGATGATCTCAGCCGGCGGCGCGACGCTTACGCAAACAGTCTTCTATTCGCGAAAAGGGCGCAGCGTTAATGTTCCCAGCGAATGGTTTGGCGCTAATGAACGGGCCCTGGGTCTCAGTCGCTCTGAGATGGACCAGAAGCTTCTCGAACGAGCCAAAAGCGCCGGCGCCCTGGTGCTCGAAGATACGCATGCTTCCGAGTTGTTACTCGATAACGGAAGCGTACGCGGGCTTCGGCTAAAATGCGGAAGCGAGATAAGGGACCAACATGCGCTAGTTACTATCGACGCGACCGGCCGAACACGCGCCCTCGCACGGAAACTGCACAATCGACGGAAACCGGAACCCGGCGGCCGTTACCGCCTGGTTGCTTTCAAGGCCCATCTGGAGAACGCACAAGTGGCGGAAGGAGCGTGTGAAATTTACTCTTATCCGGGCGGCTATGGCGGTTTGAGCAGCGTTGAAGGAGGCGTCAGTAATTTCTGCTTCATCGCTGCTGCTAAAGATGTTCGCCGTTGTGGTTCCGATCCTGAGGCGGTAATCCGCGAGAGCGTCTTCCGAAATCCTCGGGCCGCCTACACATTGGCGCATGCTCATGCTTGCTCGGAATGGTTGAGCGTTTCTCTGGAAAGCTTTGGACGTCGAAAGCTCGTCCCAGCGGAGGGGCTGCTTACGATTGGAGATGCTGCCGCCTTCATCGATCCTTTTTCAGGAAGTGGCATGCTGATAGCGCTAGAAAGCGGCGAGCTTGCGGCTCAGACAATCACCAACCAACTCGAACGACTGAGGCGAAGCGCCTCATTTGCGCCACTGGCTCGCGAGTATCGACTGGAGTATGGAAAAAAATTCGACTTGCGTTTGCGCGTCTGCAGTCTGCTACGCCGGGCGGCATTCGTACCATCTCTAGCGGAAGCTGCGATCCTTTTCTTCGGTATCAGCACTCGGCTTCGACGCAAAGTTGCGCGCACCACACGGCCTTCCCGGAAGCTTGAAACACCACCTCCCGGCATGTGCTAATCATGCTGCGCTGAGAGGCTTAATTCTTTCACATTCCTACGAGTTAAGCGTGCTGAATATGTCTTGCCACAGGCTCACTTTTGGAGTAAAAAGACTAAGCGTTTTAAGTTTGGAGTGCTCCTGTCGTCATTCTCGAGGAGCGCGGCTGATGTACGGCGGCCTAATCACTCCCCAAACACGCCGTGAAACCAACTAAGAGCTGTAACGGTCTTATTCCACAAACTGGTGGTAGGTCATCGCTCGTCTACTTACCAGCGTATTGCACACACCGGATACCTGCGCGGGTCGCCGGCCTTCAACTTTGCTAAGGAGAACACGATGATGTTTGCGCCCGTCCGGTGGTTCGCCGCCTCGATTCGGATTGGTTTCCTGTTGGTAACGACGATTCTTTGCACGAGTGTGGCTCTCGGGCAGACACAATCGAATGCCGCCGACTTGAACGGAGTGGTACGTGATCCGACCGGAGCTGCGGTCGTCAACGCCGCTGTCAAGGCGCGCAACATCGCTACGAACTTCACCCGCGCTGCAATCTCAAACGACGAAGGCTACTACCAGATCACTAATCTACCACCGGGAGATTATGAAGTGACGGTAGAAGCGGATGGCTTTTCCAGGGGAAGAATTCCGAGCGTAACATTGACGGTCGGCCAGCGCGCGGATCTCGATATCCCGCTGACAGTCGGTTCTGTTGATGCTACCGTCGATATCTCTGCCGCCGAGGTGGCCCTGGTCGAACCAACGAACACTACCGTCTCCAGCACGATCGATCAGAAGCGTATTAATGAGCTGCCCATCAACGAACGCAGCGCTACCGGATTCGCACTGACGCTCTCCACGGTGGGCCGCGACAACGGCCGTCCCATCGGACCAGCGCCAACCTCAGGTCTGAATATAGGCGGGCAGCGCGGTCGCTCCACGCTGGTGCAAGTTGACGGCGCTGACTACACGGACAACTCGATAAATGCTGCACGCTCGACCGTGAGTCAGGAAGCGGTGCAGGAATATCAAGTAGCAACTAATTCTTACGCGCCCGAGTTTGGCCGCGCCACAGGTGGCATCGTCAACGTGGTGACCAAAAGCGGCACGAATGATTTTCACGGCAACGTCTTCGGCTTTCTGCGTCACAAGACAATTCAAGCGC
This sequence comes from Pyrinomonadaceae bacterium, assembly GCA_013817595.1. Taxonomy (GTDB): domain Bacteria; phylum Acidobacteriota; class Blastocatellia; order Pyrinomonadales; family Pyrinomonadaceae; genus PSRF01. Next base: position 7,698 of record JACDCK010000080.1, read on the forward strand.
GCAACGCATTTGCGCCGACCATCGACAATGACCCCAACAAGAAGCCACCGTTTACTCGTGTGCAGTACGGGGCCACCTTCGGCGGCCCCATCGCAAAAGACCGCACCTTCTTTTTTACCAGCGTCGAACAGCGTCGCCGCCAGGAATCCGGATTCTTTACCAGCGATGTGGCAGCTGGCTTGAACGGCAGCGTCACGATTGGTGCGCCATTTCTGCCGTTCACCAATGTGCACACGAATATTACCCCTGCACAAGCTACATTCATCCAGGGTGAACTTGCGAGAGCCGCAACAATCGCTGACCCCGTAGTGCGCGGCGAGGTTATTACTGCTGCTATTACCTACGCCACCTTCGCTTCATCCGGCGGACAGATTGGACTGAACGGAGTTAGCACGCTCCGCAGTCCGGCCGGCGCAATTCCAGCGGGTCAAATAATCGGCGGCCGTTTCTTCATTTCCGGCGCACCCGTTCCATCCCTTGCCAACAACGGGATCCTCCCGAACTTCGTGACGGTGAATGAGGCGGGCCAGCCTATAGGATTTCGGCCGCTAAATAGCCTTTCGCGTATCTTCCCTATCTCTGAAGCAACGACCTTCTTCTCGCTGCGCGGCGATCATCAATTCAATAGCAAGCACCATGGAACGTTGCGCTTCGGCTACAACCCGAGCGACTTGACTGGTATTCAGGACGAATCACAGAACCAAACGCTTGGGCAAAATGATTTCTCGCGCACAGGCATTCAAACTTTGCGGGACATCTCGTTTGCAGCTTCTCTGGCCTCGACGATGTCTAACAGCGTGGTAAACGAAGTAAAGTTCAACTTCGGGCGCCGCCACGCAACTTTCGACTCGCAGATTCCCGGCACGGCCATCCAGGTGATCGGCTCGGCCTTTATGGGTTCCAATCCGTTCTCTCCCGTCGATCGCACAGAGAAGCGATATCAATTTGCGGATAACCTTAACTATGTTCGTGGTAATCACACGTTCAAATTTGGTGGCGATATCAACTTTGTCGACATCGGCGCGAGCTTTGAGTTGAACTTCCCCGGGCTGCTAAACTTTGGCGGAGTGGCTCGCAGTACACTTGCTAATTTCATCCCCGGCGGTCTACCCACGAACGCCCCTGCCATAACACCGGTGCAGTCTTACGGTTTGGGTTTCCCCAGCGCGTTCATTCAAGGCTTCGGCAACCCGAACAGTACCATCAAGAACCGCCCGCTCGCGTTCTTCGCCCAGGATTCGTGGAAAATGCGTCCGAACCTCACTCTCAATTACGGTCTGCGCTACGACATCGAGCTGACGGATACCATCGCACCAATTGCTTTCACCGATCCGCTGACAGGCATTGCACTCTCCCCCTCTGACCTGTTAACCGCGCAAGACGCGGTGGGTGTCCAGCAAGGATTTCCACGCGATAAGAACAACTTCGCACCGCGAGTAGGTGTCGCCTGGGACATTAACAACAATGGCAAGACTATTCTCCGCGCGGCGTACGGGCTCTTTTACGACCATCCGCTTCTGGCGGTGGCTTTCAACTCGGACATTGCAGACGCTGCCCAACAACAGCAGTATTTTAACGTTCTGCCAGGCAGCCCCGCACCGGATCAGCTTCTGAATCTGCTGCAGATATTTCAAGGGACGGTTTGCTCAGCGGCCACCACCAATGCACTTTGTGCCTCATTGCCCGCCGGATTCACTACCCCGGGTGTCGCGCGCTCGGCGCAGTATCTGCCCGGCAGAGTGCGCTTCAACGATCAAACTTTTGTCGGGTTTGGACCGCTGTTTCCTTTCACGCTGGCAGTAGGAAAAGATTTTGAATATGCCTACGCCAATCAGGCGAACCTGACAATCGAGCGCGAGTTAACGAAGAACATGTCATTTTCGGCCGGGTACATCTTTGTCGGAGCTCATCATCTTCCCCACCCGCAGGACGTGAACGCGCCGCAGCCAGAGTTGTTGATAGAAAACTTCCGACGCTTCGCCTTCTCTAGTCCCGTGAGCAATGCCCAGGCTTTGTTCTTACCTTTGCCAGTTGGCTGTCCGGCGCCTGCAGGCACTCCCGCATGTCCTCCGGGATATACGGTGATTATCCCCGGCCTCGTAGGGCGTAACGCTTTGGGCCAGGGTGTCGTCAGCCCGATTGCCGCCAATTATTTTCGGCCAAACGCTCCTAATTATTTCTTTGTCAACGCAACCAACGGCGCGGTGAACAAGGCGGCGTTCGACGCACAGCTAGCGGCGGCGAACACCTTGCGGACCCCCGGTCCAATCACTCCGTTCGGTGACGTGAGCGCACAACTTTCGGATGGCAACTCAAGCTACAATGCGATGAACCTGGAATTGAAGAGACGCTTCTCAAACAACTTCCAGTTCCTGGCCTCTTACACCTGGTCGCATTCAATTGACGACTCGTCCGATTTGCAAACTCTCCTTAAGCCGCAGGACAATCGCAACTTTCGCGCCGAGCGCGCCGATTCACTCTTTGACCAGCGTCATCGCTTCGTCTTCAGCGGGGCATTAAGCTCACCCGCCGCGTGGCGCAGCTCGGAGAGCGCCGCGCATCGTTTCCTTTCAGATTTTACGATCGCGCCGATCATCGAAATCTCTTCGGGACGTCCCTTCAACATTCTTACGGGTAGTGACTCCAGCGGTGATCTTCAAAGCTCGAATGATCGCCCGAGCGTCGCGGACAGTGGCACGCTGTTCGTGCCGTCGACGCCTTTTACAGGTGGCAGCCTCGGACGCAATCGCGGCATCACGCATGGTTACGCCTCGATCGATTTGCGGGTCATGCGCGGAATTCGCTTTGGCGAACGCGTTAGGCTGGACGTGATTGCTGAAGGCTTCAACCTGTTCAATCGCTTCAACGAAGCCGCCGCGTCGCCCTTCTTTCTGGACGTAAATGCCTTCGGGCAGCGGGATGGCGCCGGGCGCTTCTACAGCAAACCGACCGCAGCCTACGATTCGCGACAGTTTCAGTTTGG
>JACDCK010000081.1 GCA_013817595.1 Pyrinomonadaceae bacterium
CTGGTAACCATGTCGCCCGCGTCAGTTTTAATCAGGCGAACGCCCTGGGCGCTCCGTCCGGTCTTGCGAATCTGGTTCGCTTCGATGCGGATCAGCTTGGCCTGCTGCGTAATAATCATGATCTCCGAGTCGTCCTCAACCGGGAAGACAGCCACCACCTTGCCTGTCTTTTCAGTCGTCTTCATGTTGATGACGCCTTTGCCGCCCCGCGACTGCAACCGGTAGGTAGTGATGGGAGTCTGCTTGCCGTAACCCAGCTCAGATACGGACAGCATTCTTTCGGTATCGTCGGCAGAGACCGGGCAGACTGAAACGACGTAGTCGTCCGGACGCAAATCGATGCCCCGCGCACCGCGCGTTGCCCGGCCCATGGGCCTAACTTTCTTTTCATCAAAGCGAATAGCCTGGCCGTTGTGAGTGGCAATAAAAACTCGCTTGGTGCCGTCAGTCAACACTACGTCGAGCAGCTCATCGCCCTCATCGACATTAATCGCGATGATCCCGTTCGTGCGTATGTTCTGAAAATTGTCGAGCGACGTTTTCTTGATCACACCCTTGCGCGTCACCATCACCACATGCCGTCCGGCGGAAAACTCCCGCACCGGCACGACGCCGGCAAGCTTACGGTCCGATGGAATGCTAATCAGATTCACGACGGCTTTACCTCGAGCTGAGGCCGCTGCATCGGGAACCTCGTGGACCTTCAGCTTGTAGACCATGCCATCGTCGGTGAAGACCATAAGGTAGGCATGAGTTGAGGCTATGAACAGGTGTTGGACAAAGTCGTCATTCTTTGCGGAGGCCCCAAATCTTCCTTTGCCGCCACGACCCTGGCGCTGATAGGTAGTGATTGGCGTGCGCTTGATGTATCCGTTGTTGGTAACGGTAATGGCGACGTCCTCATCGGCAATCAAGTCTTCGATAGAAAACTCCGCACCCTCATCAATGATCTCAGTTCGGCGCGCGTCGCCAAACTCTTTCTTAATCTCCTCGAGCTCTTTGCTGATCACCCGGCGTAAGGCCGACTCATTGGCCAGGATATTTTCCAACTCCGCAATCTGTTTGATGATCCCTTCGTACTCGTCAGTGATTTTCTGTCGCTCGAGGGCGGAAAGACGGCGCAATTGAAGATCGAGGATGGCTTGGGCCTGGATCTCGGAAAAGCCGAGCCGTTCCATCGTCTTGTGCAATTTGCCCTGAAAGGTCTTGAGTGGCGTGTCAGAGGGAACACCTTTCCAGGTTTTCACCTCGCTCATCGACTTCGTATCGCCGGTTAGCCACTGGCGAGCTTCGTCGACTGAGCGCGAATTGCGAATGAGCGTGACGATGTAGTCAAGAGCGTCAATCGCTTTTGTCAGCCCCTCCAGGATGTGGGCGCGCGCCCTGGCTTTCTTGAGCTCATACTCCGTTCGCCGGCGCACCACCTCGCGTCGAAACTCGATGAAACACTCCAGCATCTGCTTCAGATTGAGAACCCGCGGCTGCCCGTTAACGATGGCGAGATTGATCACGCCAAAGGACGACTGCATTGGGGTCAACTTGTAGAGCTTATTAAGAACCACTTGCGGCACCGCGTCGCGTTTGAGTTCGACCACAATGCGCATGCCGGTGCGATCGGATTCATCGCGAAGGTCCGAAATTCCCTCCAGCTTCTTTTCATTGCTCAATTCGGCAATACGCTCGATCAGACGCGCTTTATTGACCTGGAATGGAATCTCCGTGATCACCACTGCGTCACGTTCCTGTGCTCCGTGCCCGATGCGATCGATGCCCGCCCGGGCGCGCAACTGCAATATTCCCCGCCCTTCGAGGTACGACTTCCTAATCTCTTCCCGCCCATAGATGAATCCGCCTGTGGGAAAGTCGGGTCCAGTCACGATTTTCGTAAGCTCGAGGATGGGAGTGTCGGGATCCTTGAGCAGAGCCAGCGTGGCCTCAACAATCTCCGTTAAGTTGTGCGGCGGAATCTTTGTTGCCATTCCCACGGCGATCCCGTCTGAGCCATTGAGGAGCAGATTCGGTATGCGTGTCGGCACCACTTTGGGCTCGCTCAGAGATTCGTCGTAGTTGGGCTGAAAATCGACAGTCTCCTTTTCGATATCCGCCAGTATTTCGTTAGTTATCCGCGCCATGCGCACTTCCGTATAGCGCATTGCCGCCGCCGCGTCTCCATCGACAGAACCAAAGTTGCCCTGGCCGTCTATTAGCGGGTAGCGCATTGAGAAATCTTGAGCGAGCCTTACGATTGTGTCGTAAACCGGGAGGTCACCGTGCGGATGGTATTTACCGATCACATCACCGACGACACGAGCGCTCTTTTTGTAGGCCTTGTTGTAGGCATTGCCGAGCTCGTGCATCGCCCACAGGACGCGCCGGTGCACGGGCTTGAGTCCGTCGCGTACATCGGGCAGCGCACGGCCGATGATCACCGACATTGCATAGTCGAGGTAAGACCGCCGCATCTCGTCTTCGATATTTATGTGGTTGCGTTCAGAAGTTTCCATCCCATTGACCTTTCCAGTACAATCCGCCGGTTGCTGGAGTCGTTATACCAGGGCCTCAGGCGAAGAAAAGCCGGCGACTCCAAAATTGCAGCCGTTTACGAACATCATTTAGGTGCTTGATTCAATCTTTCCGGGTGCTCGCTAGATAGCATTAGGTGGACTTGAAAGTACGTGTCATTGTAGCCTGAAAAAGCGCTTTTGGCAAACCCCGAGAGAAGGGTAAACTCCAATGGAATCAACGGCTTCGGTGTCGCCCCGCCCTTGAACTCCAACCGGCGGAAAAAAGCGGAATGGGCCGTGGGTTTTTGGCGGGAATCCCCCGCTCCTCGACCCTGGACGAAAAGGGTCTGGTAGCCCAATCCGAGAACACCGTAACTGAGAACATCCATCGTAAGCCCGATCAATTGATGCCGGTAACGCCTACGATCCAGTTATTAAGAATCTTTTGAACGACTCAGTGACAATTTCGCGCGAAAGATCTACAGGACGATCAAAGCCCGGTGAATTCGTCCTGCCGCAATGGGCCATCAATTCGATGCGTCCCGCTTTCAGGCTTATCGGTCACACTTTCTGGGACCTCAAACTCAGGGGCATTCAAAACATTCCCCAAAACGGCGGGTTGATAATCGCCTCCAATCACCAGTCGTATCTCGACCCCTTTGCGATCTCAGTTCCCATAAAGCGGCCAATACGTTTCCTGGCCTGGAACGAGGTCCTGAACTGGCCGTTTGTAGGTAAAGTGATGAGAGTGTTGGGAGCCTGGCCGTTGCAAGTCGAAGGTAGTGATCCGGCCGCCATTCGCCGATCACATCAATGGCTACGAGAGGGTGGCGCGGTCATGATCTTTCCAGAAGGTGGACGGGGTCAGCCAGATGGTTCAATGGTAAGGTTCAAAGCGGGTGCGGTGCGGATTGCCTTAGAAGCCAGAGTCCCGATTCTTCCGGTCACGATTCGCGGTGCTAACCGCGCCTGGCCACGAGGGAGACTGATCCCCGGGCGGGGTAAAATCGAAATAATCTATCATCCCATTTTTCACCCGCAGCAGCAGCCTGAGGAAGACGCTCGCGCGTGCGCTCGACGCGAGAGCGAGCAACTGGCTGGGATCATTCGCTCCGCTCTCTAGTTACAACCTCGCCGTCTGTCAACCTCAACCGTGCGCTGGAGGTTTATGAGAGTGAGACGAGAAATGATCCTAGGCCACAGATGAACACGGATGAGCACGGATCAGAAAGAACTGACAGAAAAGCATCTGAAGCAGTGCTCAGACAGTAATACAGATTCATCTAGTTCCAGTTCATATCCGTATTTATCCGTGTTCATCTGTGGCAGATTTCTTTTTTGTTGCTCGTACGCTTTATCAACTGCTACGCAAGACACTCATCATCGCTTCATGAACAAGGCCGTTGCTGGCAAGAACTTTTGGTGTGTAGATATCCAGCGGTGCATTCTGGTAATCAGTGACACGTCCTCCGGCCTCTTCGATTAACAGAATCCCGGCAGCTACATCCCAGGGGTTCAGGCCGTCTTCCCAAAAACCATCGAAACGGCCGCAAGCGACGTATGCCAGATCGATTGCCGCTGAGCCGTCGCGGCGCACTGCCTGGGCCTGCATCGTGAAGTTTGTAAAGTCGCGAGCGAAGTTCGGACGTTCGCGCACATTGTATGGGAAACCGGTGCAGAGCATGGCGCGGTTCAGATCCTCCACTCCGGAAACGCGGATGCGGCGCTCGTTCAAAGTCGCACCCTGGCCACGCTCGGCGGCGAACATTTCATCCCGCAGGGGGTCATACACTACTCCGATTTCGACTCTTCCAGCCCGCTCGACCCCGATTGACACACAAAAACAGGGATAGCCATGGGCATAGTTGGTGGTGCCGTCGAGCGGATCGATGATCCATTTCCAGTCACTCTCGCCTGGAATTGACGTTATGCCCTCCGAAGCACCGGATTCCTCAGCGAGGATCGCATGGCGGGGATAGTGCGACCTGATGCGGTCGATTATCAACTTCTCCGCCGCAAGATCGGCCTCCGTAACTAGATCGATAGTGCCTTTGTGTGAGACTTGCGCGCGCCCAAATCGATCAATGAGAACGCCGCCGGCCTCGCTGGCTGTTTGAATTGCGAAGTTAAGCAACCAGGAGTCTCCGGTGATAGCTAGTTATTTTGGTGGCGCAAGATGTTGCGTCGTGAGTCTCAGAATCTCTTTTATCTGCCGATCCCAGTACTGCCAATTATGACTGCCGGGAAGCTGTCGATACTCGTGCGGAATCTTGCGCTCAACCAGCAAACCAGCGAAATCGCGGCTGTTCTTAAACAGGAAATCCTCAGTGCCGCAGTCGAGATAGAAGTAGGGAAGCGACGCCATCCGTCCGGAGGGAACCTCTCGCACTAGCTTAAAAATATCGTTGGCACCGCGTGTCGCAGAATTCGCCGGACCAAATGTTTGCATAACTGAATCCCTGATTGCACCGGGAGCCGTTAACTCTTTTTCCGTCCAAGATGCCACGTCTAAAGCGCCACTCATGGACGCCACTAGAGCAAACATCTCCGGATACTTCAAGCCAAACTTAAATGCCCCGTAACCTCCCATTGACAGGCCGACCACTGCACGTCCGCCACGTTCCTGGCTGACACGAAAGCGTTTTTCGACATCGGGAATAAGTTCACGCAAAATGTATGACTCATATTTATCCGTCGGGAGGGTGGCGCTATCCGTATACCAACCGTTGCCACCCTCAACCATGACAATGAAGAGATCATAATGAGTGGCGTAGAGAGCGATGGCCGTCCGATCGATCCAATTTGAGCTCTGGCCAGTGAGGCCATGAAGAAGGTAAAGAACGGGAAACCGCTTCTCCTGCTTGCCGGCGCTCCGGTACTCGACGGGATATAAAATGCGATAGTTTATCGGCCTGCTCAGCAACGCACTTTTTAACTCAAACTGCGCAACCGGTGGATCTCGCTGGGCGCAGACAGGTATGGGAAATATTAGTACGAGAAATAGCAGGGTCAGGCGAAAGTTTCTGATCATCTGTATGTCATTTCCAATTGCCAATTGCCAATTGCCGATTGGTTTCTAAGGTCCGTTGAGTGACTTCTCTATAAAGCTAAGGTTTTAGTGTCCAACACCAATTGGCAATCGGCCAGCCGGGTTTACTCATTCAGCATGGGAATCTTAATTCGCTTGTCTCGCGCGGTAACTCCAGCTTGGTCGTAGCCCGCATCGGCGTGACGAGCGACACCGATACCCGGATCGTTTGTGAGCACGCGATTAAGACGCCTTGCGGCTTCCTCAGTGCCGTCGGCGACAGACACCTGCCCCGCGTGCAGTGAATAACCAATGCCGACGCCACCACCATGATGAAAAGAAACCCAACTCGCACCGCTAGCCGTGTTCAGTAAGGCATTGAGAATCGGCCAGTCTGCTACAGCGTCCGACCCATCTCTCATTCCCTCCGTTTCGCGAAACGGTGAAGCAACTGAACCGGTGTCGAGGTGATCGCGGCCGATGGCGATGGGCGCCTTTAAGTCGCCGCGCCTCACCATCTCATTGATGGCATCGCCCATCTCTGCTCGTTCTCCGTAACCGAGCCAGCAGATGCGCGCGGGCAATCCCTGAAACTGAACTCGATCGCGCGCGAGGCGCAGCCAGCGATTCAGCGTGGCATCCTCGGGAAACAGTTCCACTGCGAGATCGTCCGTTTTTTGGATGTCGCTCTTGTCGCCCGAGAGCGCCACCCAGCGAAACGGGCCTTTGCCTTCACAAAAAAGCGGGCGAATGTACTCGGGCACAAACCCTGGGATTTCAAACGCATCTATGCAGCCGGCATCAAACGCCTGCTTGCGAATGTTATTGCCGTAGTCGAAGACGACAGCGCCGGCTCGTTTCAGGGCCAGCATCGCTTCCACGTGGCGGGCCATCGACTGCATAGATCGTTCTACGTAAGCCTTGGCGTCCTGGCAACGAAGTTCAGCGGCTTCTTCAAGTGTTACACCAGCCGGTACATAACCATTCAACGGATCGTGCGCACTGGTCTGATCAGTAACCGCATCGACGCTGACCCCTCTGCGAACTATCTCAGGAAGAACCTCAGCGCAGTTGCCAACGAGCCCAACTGAGACTGCCCGCTTCTGCGCACGCGCGTCCTCGCAGATGTCGAGCGCTTCGTTCAGGTCCATCGCGATGCGATCGCAGTAGCCGGTACGCAACCGACGCTCGATGCGGGCGGGGTCAACATCGATTCCGAGAAATACCGCGCCGTTAAGCGTTGCGGCCAGCGGCTGGGCCCCTCCCATCCCGCCCATACCACCCGACACGATTAATCTGCCTGTTAGATCGCCACCGAAGTCTTTATCCGCCATAGCGGCAAACGTTTCAAACGTCCCCTGCACGATTCCCTGAGTGCCGATGTAGATCCAGCTACCGGCAGTCATCTGGCCGTACATCATTAACCCCTTGCGCTCGAGCTCGTGAAACTGTTCCCAGTTAGCCCAGGCGCCGACGAGATTGGAGTTGGCGATCAGAACCCGCGGCGCGTACTCGTGAGTCCGGAACACCCCCACAGGCTTTCCGGATTGCACCAGCAGTGTTTCATCGTTTTGCAATTGCTGTAGCTCGCGAACGATGGCTTCGAATGCGGGCCAATTGCGGGCTGCCTTTCCCGTCCCGCCATAGACAATTAGTTCATCTGGTCGCTCGGCAACGTCCGGGTCGAGGTTGTTCATCAGGCAACGCAAGGCCGCTTCCTGATGCCAGCCTTTGCAATTGAGCTTAGCGCCGAGTGGAGCTCTGATTGTTCTTGAAGACATAGATAGGACTTCAATCGAAGGCAGGGTCCTATTTCGGGTTTCAGCTGTGGCGAAGTCTACTGAACCAACCACCGCTCTCGCGTTTGGTCAGCTGCTCCAACTCTCCCGAATCGAGCCAGACACCGCCACACTTATCGCAAGTATCAATCGACACTTCTTCAAACTTGCTTTCCTCCAGTTTGCCATCGCATCTTGGGCACTTCATTGAAGAGGTGCCAGCTGCTTTGGCCTGCTCCGAGACCGCCATCTTTGCTCGCAGCTTCTCAATCGCCTCTTTGTTCTGACGATGAAAATACTCCTCTTCCAATCCCTTCCTACGATCATCAAAAATGTCTGCCATCTTGTTTCTCCTTCAGGTTGAACAACAAAGCATTCACAACGAGAGTAGTGTTTTAGTTCGAACTTGAGAGGCTAAGCTCTTGATAAGGCAACTCGGTTCTGTAATTGAGTGGTAACCGCCGAATACTCTCAAAATAAGACACTACCACAACTAGCTAGAGATTTTCGTTGCCGCTCCGGAGTTAACCGCAAAATCCCGTGAGACGGCAACAGCACTCGCGTATTCCAGCAACTGGGCCGCAGAAAAAATGCCGTTTAGAGAGTCTACGAGAGAGAATCAAACTCACCGTTGCCGAGAGCTTGCACCATTTTCTGAATATCGTTAGACATCGAGCGATCGTCAACCAGACGGGGGACCTGCGCGCGTACTATTTCCTGCGCTTGTTTGACTCCTCGTCCCGGAACCAGAGGAGCGCGGTATTCAAGTGCCTCCGCCGCGGTAATTAACTCAATTGCCGTGAGCAACTCCGCATTCTCTACGATCGAACGCAGCTTTGTGGCGGCCGTCATACCCATTGAAACGTGATCTTCTTTGCCACCATCAGTGGGGACATTGTCCACACTTGCTGGATGCGCGAGCACTCTCGCCTCGCTCAAGAGCGCGACCGCAGTCACCTGAAGCATCATGAAGCCCGAAGCGGTGCCGGGGGTTGCCGTCAAAAACGGCGGTAAGTCATCGTTTGTATCTGGATTTACGAGCCGATCTATTCGCCGCTCACTAATGCTCATCAAGTCCGTTAGCCCAATTGCCGCATAATCGAAAGCCAGGGCCAATGGTGCGCCATGGAAATTACCACCGGATAAGACATCTCCCGTCTCTGCGAACACAAGTGGATTGTCTGTGGCGCTCCCGGTTTCAATTTCAACGATCTCACGGGCATGGCCGAGGGCCCCCCGCACCGCACCATGCACCTGCGGCATGCAACGCAAACTGTAAGCATCCTGGACTCGCGGATCATTTTCCAGATGTGACTTTCGAATCTCACTGTCGCGCAACAACTCACGCAAATGAGAAGCAACTTCGCTCTGGCCTGAGTGTGGTCGTACTTGATGAATCCGTTCATCAAAGGCTACGGGTGTCCCCCGCAGAGCTTCGAGTGTCATTGCGCCGGCGACATCAGCAACCCGCGCGACTCTTTCAGCACGATGCAAGGCGAGCCCTCCGACTGCCGCCATCGCCTGCGTACCGTTCAATAGCGCCAGGCCTTCCTTTACCTGCAGCTCCAACGGCTGCAGACCGGCGCGTCGCAGAGCCTCCGCTCCCGGTAAGCGCTCGCCCTCGTAGAAAGCTTCCCCCTCTCCAATCACCGTCAAGGCGAGATGAGAAAGCGGCGCCAGATCGCCGCTCGCCCCTACTGAGCCCTTTTCGGGAATGACGGGCGTAACACCTCTCTCGAGCATGGCTATCAACGCGTCGATCAGAAGCGGTCGAGCGCCGCTATAACCACAAGCAAGCACATTCGCGCGCAGCAGTAACATTGCTCGCGACTCCGTTTCAGACAACGGCGAACCAAGACCACAGGCATGGCTACGTACGAGGTTGAGCTGCAGCGCGCGTAATGCAGAAGGTTCTATCCGGACGTCGGAGAGTTTTCCGAACCCGGTATTCACACCGTAGACCGTTCGTCCCTCGGCTACGATCCTCTCCACAACGCCACGCGATTCCTCCGCCCGCGCACGCGCCTCCGCCGAGAGCGAAACATGTTCTCGGCCCTTGGCAACTTCTGCGACTTGTTGGAGGGAAAGTCTTTGGCCGTTCAGTTCAAGCATACAGATAGGGAACGGGGGTTGGGGGCGCGGATGGGGCATTCAGATCAAGCCCTGAGGCTAAAGCTGCAGGTCAGCCCTCGCGAATTCCAGGTCGCCAGGTTTCGACTACGACCCCTGAATCCCAACCCCCCTGTGTGTTAACCCTCGTCCCTCAGCCTCTGGTCAGTGTCTCTGCTGGAATTTCTGTATCGGAATTCTCGTTGATGTCGATGTTTCTTGAATCCCTATCAGGAGTCTCCGAGATATCGATCTTCTTAAACTCGCCGGTCATGGTCCCGCTCCGCACCCGCTGGCGTGCTCGCTTTGCCCGTTGTGTTGTGCGGCCGGAGCCGGTTGCCGCCCGGGTCCATCGCTTCATTGTAATGATCGGACGCAGCGAGAACTGATGCTGGGGCAGCACTTCGCCGGTGGCTTCGCGCAGACGGACCGTAACAATGGCGAAGATTGCAATCGCGGCATTAAAGATCACTCCAATCACAAACACGATCCAACCTGGCACGAGGCCGACGGTGGCGCGATCGATAAAGGCGTCGAAGTCACGTGCTGGAAGCGGATGCAGATAGACTTTGAGATTCCAGCTCAGTGCCAGCAGCGCAAAGATCCACAGGTAGTTGCGGCGCAGTCTTCTGCCCACTGCCTCCCACTCACTGATTGTAAAGTGGGGCGTGATCAAATCTGATGCGAGGTGCTGCGCCCAGGATTCATCAAGTGGAACGTTATCGGGCGCTAGTAGTTGGGCAAAGTATCCGGTTTCCAACACCCGTACACGACTCGACCAAATTTCGTAGTAGCGATAGCGACGCGCTTCCATCACCAGGAAGATGGCTACCAGAATCGAGTTTATCGGGATCACGAAATGCGGATTGCTGGGTGAACTAAAAACAAACGACAGAGTCGCGCCGGCTGTCAGGACCGCCCAATTCGTTGTCGTATCAAGACGGTTTCGCCAGGTGTTAGAACGCTGCACCTCACCGCGATAGAAATGAATCATGGCGGTGTTGAACTCACCCGGTGCCATCCTACGCATCAAGTTCGCCGGCGTTGGAACAGTGCGGTCCGGCACGAGAGGTTCGGCAGAAGAGGCAGGCCGCAACCGACCTGGCGCCCGTTCTGCTGATAACGGGCCGCTGCCTCTTTGATGTGCTTCCATGGTCATAGACTGGACTCGAAAGGAGCGCGGCAGGAAGAGCGGCGTCCGGACTCCGGGT
>JACDCK010000286.1 GCA_013817595.1 Pyrinomonadaceae bacterium
TCGCAGGATTAACTCAATAGTTCGACTTCGAGGATGTTTTCATGCTGTGTTTTTGCTTTACGAAGTTTACCCATAATCTGGCGGTCGGACTTGTGGCCACCTTTGTCTTTTCTCTGGGTTTTCCCATGCCCGCGTCCGCCGCGACTCTTAGCGACAAAAAGTCACGAAATCGGGCCGAGAAAGCGCTGCGCGATGGTGACTTCGATCTAGCGGAGAAAAGTTTTCGCGAGATATTGAGCAAGAACGTTCAGGACCAGGATGCCAGGCTTGGTTTGAGTCATACACTGCTAAAGCAAAGGCGTCTTCAAGACGCGTACGACCAGGCAGCAAGAGTGATTCTGGCGAACCCGCTCTCGGCACGAGGGCATGCCTTACTAGGCCAAGCAATCCTGGCCTCTGGAAACTTTCGTGAATCAGTTGAGGAGTTTCGGACGGCTCTCAGTATTAAGGAAGACAACTCTCTCGCGGTAGCCGGTCTGGCGATGGTTGATTTTTATGAGAATCGATTAGAGCCATGCCTTCGAGGTTTGCGGCGAGCGGTAAGCATGTCGCCGAACGAGCCCGACTTCATCTTCAATTTGGGTCAGGCTGCCGCGCGTAGCGAGATGTACAAGGAAGCTGCAGACGCATATGAGCGTTTTTTGGTAATCGCGCCCAAGACTGATGCGGATCGCCGCGCGCGTATCCGAGGATTGATCGACTTCTTGCGGTACCTCGGAAAACAGGGCTCGCTATATGTGCCGGCCGGACGCGGCACCACGGTCGTTTCCTTCAAATCGTTCGATAGCCGCCCAATCTTGACGGTCCGGGTGAACGGGCAAAAAGATCCACTCCGATTCGTGTTGGACACGGGCTCGGGGATGTCCGTGATTTCAGATCAGACCGCCAACAGACTGGGCATACGTCCGGTTGCGCGTGGTGGCCTGGCGCGTGCTGTGGGCGGTGGAGGCAAGTTTGAAATCGTCTACGGTTTTCTGGAGTCGCTGGAGATTGGCGAAGTCAAGGTCGAGAGTGTGCCCGTCTACATCAGGCGCTTCTTTGATGACAAGACTCCCGTCGATGGTTATCTCGGCCTCTCGATGATCTCGAAGTTCGTAACGGCTGTCGATTACGGTGAACTAACCTTTACACTCGTGCGTCAGCGACAGTCAGGTAATCTCGATCTCTTGCAGACGCCCCCTGCCGCAGATCTGCCGCCAGCGCTTAACTCCCTAACCGCCAAGGCCGTGGAGATTCCTCTGCGCACTACGTCGAGTGGCTTCCTTAGCGGTGAGGTTTACCTTGAGGGCATCGAGAAACCACTAAACTTCATTATCGATACCGGCGCCAGTATTTCTGTAATCTCGGAAAAACTTGCGGCCCTGGAAGAATTGTCCAATTACCTGACTCCTAATCGAATGCGGGTCTTCGGCGCGGCAGGCGTCGCCGAAGACGTTAAGACTATGCTCTTGCCAAGCGTGAGGCTGGGCACATTTACTAGGGAACAGGTCAACGTAGCCATCCTTGATCTGGAGTCGGTAAATGAAACTGCAGGATTCATCCAGGATGGAATTCTGGGAGGAAACTTTCTCAAGCATTTCCGAGTTTCTTTTGACTTTCGTCGTGGAGTGATTCGCCTGGAACCGCTCAATCAGACTGCCCGGAGCGCTAAACCTGGGGAGATGTGAGCCACCGAGTTTAATGAAGCAGAGTCTCTATCTCGAAACCTCGGTCATCGGCGCTTACCTCGATAACGGCGAGCCCTTTCGGCGTGACTTAACGATCCGTTGGTGGGAACACGAGATGAAGGACTATCGCACGGTAATCTCGGCGCTGGTCTCACGAGAGCTCGAACGAGTTCCGGATCCTCACCGAACTTCTTACCTAAAACTGATAGCCCCGCTGGAGCAGGCTGAACTCACCGATGAAGCAGCCATCCTGGCGGACGGGTATGTGTCGCGCGGAATATTTCATCGCAAGTATATAGCAGATGCATTGCACGTTGCGATTGCCTCTTATCACAAGATTGATTACCTGGTGACCTGGAATTTTGGCCACCTGGCGAATGTTCGTCGACAGGCGCGCATCCGGCTGTTCAATACGGCGGCAGGTTTTTACGTTCCCATGATCGTGACGCCGGAGTTTCTCGTCTCTGAAGCCACGGAGAGAGCCATGTAATTGCCGATTTCCGATTTTTGATTTTTGGTTTGCCAATCAGTATCACTTGTCAGACTATCGATCGGTTGGCAGTCGGAGTAAAATCAAAAATCCGAAATCAAAAATCGGAAATATCTTATGTATCGTCGTCCAAAGTTTCTGGAAGTGCTACACGCCATTCGTGAGGAGATGTCGAGGGAAGTGGACTACGACGTAGATCTGTTTGCGGAAATGGTTCGTTCAGGTGTGCGTCCTTCGCATGGACCTGAAAGGCGCATTCGTGGCTACAAGAGCCGGGCGCCGCGCGATGAGGAAGTGAACGCAAGCGCGCAAAAACAAGAAAAGGGCAAGCGTCTGAGGAAAATAGGTTAGACGCAAATATTTGGCCGCTGCCAGGCATGAACCCTACTTTCGAGACAATTGGATTAGAAGTGCCGAGTGAGAAGGCCTTTAACTATCTCGCCGAGCGGGCCGGGGACCAGGGTGAGCCCACACAACTGAGCCGACGTGGCGCCGTGCTGCACGGCCGTTGTTGGAAGTTGGGTGAAGGGCTGGAGGTTTGGACCGTGCTCTATGAATCGGGAAGTGGCGACGTGTTCTATGCGGACTGCCGGCCCGGATTTCGTGCGCGGTACATTCAAACGATTAGTCCCTGGGCGCTCACGGAATACGATGAAGAAGGCGAAGCTGTGGTCCACGGGTATCGCGAAAGCACAGAATGCGAAGTCCTATTCGAGCTGCAGAATCTTACCGAAGTCGGGCCTGCCGGCTTCTCCGCGCAGGAACTCCATGTGGGTCTTTGTGGGCTTGCTTACCGCGCTCGAGTTCGCAAGGGCTGCAGCAAGACTCGCTGGATGCCGCTGGAAAATTCGGCACCATCGCGCGCCGCCCATGAGAATGATTGGAGTCTCTCCGGCACCGTGATCGCGTTTAAGCCTCTGAAGAATCCTTTGTCCGGCAGCGATCTCTACTGGATCCATCTCGATCTTGAACGAATAAAGCTGGAAGTCCTGGTCAATCAACGCGCTCTCAGAGGCGACTCTCTGGCACCAGGCGCCACTCTGGACGCGGAAGTTTGGTTGCAGGGGCACGTGCTGGATGAGCAAGCATTACGTTC
>JACDCK010000082.1 GCA_013817595.1 Pyrinomonadaceae bacterium
TGCGTCGGTGAGGGAGAGATTCTTCCTGGCAATCTCAATCTGCCGGCGATTGTTGTCAACCTTTAGTCCGCGTAGTAAAGGCTGCGTATAGTTGAAAGTCAGCGCTGTCGGATACTGCGGACTAAGCCCGGTAAACTGGTTGTCCGTAGTCAGACGGATGGACGAGAAATCCAAGCGGTAACTGCCGCCAAGTTTTGGTGAGAGACCATCGAGGCGCGCGGTGTTAGTGAAATCGCTTTGTGTAATCGAGCCGTTGGAGCCTCCACTCAAGAAGCTGGAGATGGGACTCTTGATGCGCTCGAAATAGGAAGCTGAACTCAACCGCGGATCGTAAGCGCCGCGTGAACCTTGCAAATCAAATTCCGCAATCTTTACATTTTGCCGCGCAACTTCGATGTCTTTGTTGTTCTCCAGCGCCGCGGTCAAGGCCTCACGCAGCGAGAGCGGTCGCTGCTGTTCCATGTCCACACCAACGCGACCGAGCGGCGGTAAGTGCTTCGGCTCGTGCCGAAAATCAAAAGCGACGGGAGGGACCCGTAAACTCTGCTCAATCACTGGAGTTGGAGGCGGCACTGGAGTTGGTGATGACATCGGTTCCTGGCCCGCCGCACCCGTTGCGCAGAAAAGACCGAAAACCAGTGTTAGCGGGAACAATCTGAAGGACAACTTAGTCATGGCTTCTAATAACCTGCTTCTTGCTCACTAGCCTTCTATCGAATCACTGAAACTCATCTTTGCGTCTTCGCCCCTTTGCGACTTTCCGTGATAAATGTGCAACTCCGCTGTTACTCTTGGGAGCCTGTTGACAACGTCACAACTATTCCCTCGTTATCAGGCTGAAGAGCGATGCTGTTGCGCTCGCTCCCTTGCGTCGCATCCAGGCAAACGCGCCGGTCGTGCTTGCGCCGATTGCGCCCCAAATTCGACTGCGCGCGAGATCGTCAAAGAGCGAATAGAAAACCGGCACCGCAAGCAGCGTCAACAGCAGACAGAGTGACTGCCCGCCCACAACCAGCACTCCGATAGACCGGCTCGTACCCGACCCGGGGCCGCTGGAGATCGTTAAGGGCAACATGCCGGCAACCAGCGCGACGGTGGTCATCAGGATGGGCCGCAAGCGTTCACGGTTCGCCCGAATGATTGCTTCGAAACGTTCCATACCCTGGGCGCGCAGTTGGTTGGTATGATCGATCTGAAGAATCGCGTTTTTCTTAACCACGCCGAAAAGCAGCAAGAGTCCCAGCCCCGAAAAAATATTCACGGTCTGTCCGGTCACCAAAAGCGAAAGGATGCCGAAGGGAATTGCGAGTGGGAGGGTCAACAAGATGGTGACCGGGTGAATGAAAGACTCAAATTGAGCCGCCAGCACCATGTACATGAAGATAAAAGACAGGAGGAAAGCGAGTCCGAAGTAGTAACCTGTGCGGCCCAGTTCCTTCGAGCGGCCGGCCAAGCCGGTTGTGTACGCTCCATCAATCTTCACCTCTTTGGCAAACTGATCCATCTTCTGGATGACCGCGGCCTGCGATCCACCTGGCTTGACGTTGCCCAGCAACATCACCTGTCGCTGGCGATTCAAACGATCAATGGCTGATGGTCCAGTGCCTTCCTCAATCCGAACCAGGTTGTCGAGGCTGACCCAGCCAATCTTGGATGAAGACACTATCATCCGTTTCAGACCTTCTACGCTGGCGCGAAATTCCCCAATGGCCCGTACACGAACGCTGTATTGGTCAGTGCCGGCGTTAAAGGTAGAAACCTTCTGACCGGCGACGAGAGTATTAAGTGCCTGGGCGATATCGCCGACTCGAACACCGAGATCTGCCGCCCGCGCGCGGTCGATGACGACTCGCAGTTCAGGCTTGCCGGTAACCAGAGTCGAGTCGGCGTCAACCAGGTCCGGGATGTTTTTCATCTTCCCTAACAAATCATCCGAGTATTTTGTTAGTTTTTCCAAATCGGGCCCGTTGATGACGTACTGGATGTCGGCGTTGCGAAATCCGCCCCCTGAGAGCGCGGCGACCTGTTGAACGCTGGTGCGCAACTGGGCCGGAAACTCTTTAAGGTACTTGCCGAGTACTTCAGTGCGGGCCCGCACCATCAAGTCATTCTGAGTAACGCTACGCTCCTCAATCGGTTTCAGCTTTACGTAGATCGTCGCGACGTTGACCTGCTCCTGCTGGCCACCACCAATTGTGGTTAACGTATCGGTCACGCCGGGAAGCTGGCGGAGATCCGCGGCAATCCGCCCAGCGATGGCGGCAGTTGCCGTTAGCGTGGACCCCTCTGGGGTGCGTACGTTGATTTCAAACTGCGATTGATCGTCAACCGGGAGAAAATTTTTCCCCACAAACATGAACAGCGGCACGATGCTTATAACTACCAGCAAACACGCAGCGACGATTACCCACCGATGCGTCATGGCCCAGGTCAACAGGCGGGTGTAGCCGCGATCAATCGGACGATAAAACCGTGACTCCTTCGCATCGCGATGGGCCGGCTTCGCTCCGTCGGGGGTCTTCCGACCCTTGCTGCGCTTGATTAGCCGCGCCGACAACATTGGAGTTAGCGTAAATGAAACCAGCAGGGAGACCGCGATAGCGAATGATGCGGTGAAGCCAAACGACGACATGAACCGGCCTGAAATGCCGCCCATAAAGCCTACCGGTACGAACACCGCGAGCAGGGAAAGCGTCGTCGCCATTACGGCGAGGCCAATCTCCCTGGTTCCTTCGATCGCCGCCTGGAAAGGAGGCATGCCTTTTTCTTCAATGAAACGATAGATGTTCTCCAAGACGACGATCGCGTCGTCGATCACAATACCTACCATTAGTGTCAGCGCCAGCATCGTGATTTGATTCAGAGTGAATCCCATTGCCGCCATCAGCCCGAAGGTGGCAATTAGCGAAGTTGGAATGGCGAGCGCCGCAATAACCGTCGAACGAAAACTCCAAAGGAAGATGAAAACGACGATGGCTGCCAGGATGCTGCCCTCGATCAGGTGCGTGCGGATCGATTCGATTGAGGCCTTGATGAATATTGACTGATCGCCGACCACCTCGGTCTTGAAACCCGCCGGCAGGGTCTTCTGAATCTCCTGGAGACGCTCTTTAGCTGCCTCGGCAACAGCCACAGTGTTTTGACCTGATTGTTTGGTGACGATCAGAGTGACGGCCGGCTGCCCGTTCAAACGCGCTTCTGTTCGTGGCTCTTCCGCTCCGTCTTCGGCGTACCCAATGTCGCTGAGCTTGACCGAATAGGAACCGCGATTGGCAACGATTAGATGATTGAACTGGGCCGGCTCCACGATTCTGCCCATCGTGCGAACAGTCAGTTCGCGGGTCCCTTCGTCGATTCGGCCTCCAGGCACTTCCATATTTTGCGCGCGCACGGCATTGGCGACTTCGCCGACAGTGACGTTGAAAGCTCGCAACTTGTCCGGATCTACCCAAACTTGAATCTCGCGTGTTCGGCCCCCGACGATCTGCACTTCGCCGACGCCATTGATAGACTCAATCTGTTGCTTAATCTTTTTGTCGGCTACGTCGGTGACCTCGCGCAGCGAGCGCGAGGCAGATACTGCGATTCGCACCACCGGTGCCGCATCGGTATCGAATTTTTGAACAATGGGCTGCTCGGCGGTGACTGGCAAATCGTTCGCGATCAGGTCGACCTTGTTGCGAACTTCCTGAGAGGCAATCTCGGGATTCTTTTCCAGGAGGAAAGTGATGAAGACCTGGGAAACGCCTTCAACTGAAGTCGAGCGAAGCTCATCGATACCGCTAATAGTGTTAACCGCGCCTTCAACCTTGTCAGTGATCTCCGTCTCAATCTCTTGCGGAGAGGCGCCTGGATTAACGACCGTGACCGTGATTGTCGGTAGATCAATCTTAGGGAAGAGATCGACGCCCAGTGATCGATACGAAAAGAGGCCGACGACGGTCAGGCTCAGGATCAGCATCGTCGCGAAAACCGGGCGCCGCACACAAATTTCAGCAAGTTTTTGCATTATTCGATCTCAGTTCAGAGTTCACGCTTTAGCGTGTTACGTTCCAAAGCACCTACGTAAACGTTGAACTCTAAACTTCTTGACTATTGCCTTACAGCCATCCCGTCGCTCACTTGATCGATGTTGCTGGTGGCTACCTGTTCGCCTGCGGCGACGCCGCTTTTCACTTCCACCAGGTCGCTTTCAGACTGACCCAGCTGGACCAGCCGCTGTTCAGCGCGTCCATCCTTGATAACGAATACGCGACTCACTCCTGACTCCGTTCGCACAGCTCGCGCTGGAATCAGCACTGCCGGCTGGGAACGCGACTGCAGAATGCGCACGGTCGCGAACTGACCCGGCTTTAGCGCCCCCCCGTTGTTTTCGATATCAGCCTCCACTGACAATGTGCGCGAGCTCGCAGTCACGTTCGGAGAAATCCTGGCAATACGACCACTGAAGTTTTTATCAGGCCAGGCACTCGTGGTTACTGAAACCGACTGCCCTACGCTTACCTCTGGGATTGCTTGTTCGGGAATATCAATGCGAATTCGCAGCGGATTAATGCGCACGACCGTCGCGACCTTGGAGGTGGGAGAAACATACTCGCCCAGATCGGCATTGCGCTCGGCGACGTATCCGTCGATTGGGGAAAAAACCAGCGCATAGGAAAGAGCTCTTCGAGCCAACCCCAGCAGGGTTCCGGCGTTTGCTACATTTGCGCGCGCAGTCATCACCGCCGCGTAGTTCTGCCGGGCGAGCGACAACGCCGATTCATACTGTTCTTTCAATTGATCACGTTGCGCTTTTTGCTGATCGTAAGAGGAGCGCGAGACATCTCCGGATTCGATCAACTTCTCGGACCGGCGCAGGTTCTTTTCAGCAAGCTCCAGAGCTACTCGAGCGTTTGCCACCTCCGGGATGCGGTTGGGATCAAACGCCTGACCAGGTCGCAAACCGACCTTCTCTTCCGCCTGTCGTAAGGCTGCTTTCGCCTGCTCAACCTGGGCCTGCGCTTGCGCGACGCGAAGTTTGGAATCCACATCATCAAGGCGAACGATCATCTGTCCGCGCTTAACATAACTGCCGAGATCCACCCCTACGGCAACCACTTTGCCCGCAATGGAGGAGGCAACCTCAGTCTGCTGGTCGCCGGCGAGACTTCCCGTCGCTTCAAAAAAGCGAGGCAAATCGCGCGTAATCGCCGGCGCTGTGGTCACATCAACCACCGCCGGCAAAGTGAGGGGAGTTGCTTCGTTTCTGACATTCGCCTTGGAACCCCCGCAGGAGACCGAAAACACGCTGAGCGTCACTACGACGACAGCGAGAGGAACAACTTGAGCTAGTCTGTGAGAAAACATCCGTTACCCTTTTGCTGGAGAACCGTTCGGGTCCGCCCCGCGATCCTTCTTGGAATTCTTCGGCCCCCGCCTAGTGCTGATTCCGCCCAGAAGAATGTCCGTGAAATGTTTTGCCGCGCTCTCGTTCGAGAGATTCAACAGGCGACGCTGCGGGTCCCAAAGATTATTGTTGAGCGAGTGGTGAATGATCATGCCGATGAACGCCCGCACCACAATTGCGGGATCGATCTTGATGATGGCCCCGTCACGTTGCCGCTCACGAATATAAGCTCCTAGAAACTCGTAAACTCGCCGCACAAATTTCTCAAAGAACATTTGTGCGAGTTCATGCCCTTCCAACGCCGAATGGAGCAGCAGCCGCTGGAATTCGGGATCGCTCTCGTGATGTTCAAGGGCTCCAAAAGCCAGTCCCTCGAAGACGGCGCGATCGTCCTTACGTGTGAGGGCGTCAGCCACCATCAGCTCTGGATCCATCGCATCGCCCGAACAGGCCTTATGGTCAAGAATGGCGGTATAGAGTTCTTGTTTATTAGCGTAGTGACGGAAGACCATTGCCTCCGAAACCCCAGCCGCCTGCGCAATTTTCCTAGTTGTCGTACCCCGGAAACCCTCATGGGCAAAGAGACTTACGGCCACCCGCAGGATCTGCAGTCGTCGCTCGTCTCCAGCCATGCGCACGCCGCAGGCCGGTCCCGGATGATGGTCAAGAGTTGTAATTTCCTTCGTCACAGTTGGTTCTAGAGATCAGTTTGTTACTGCCGGGCCAAAGTAAGTACTTACTTACCATCGTGTGACGCGCACTGTCAAGCCCTCTTCCAATTTGCCGCTTTGTATGGTTCCCGACCTTTGGCGGTCGGAGGCTTGTACCTTTTCACAACAAGGAGCCAACTCATCGCATCAGGCGTTTCATTTAACGTGAGCTAGGATCGACTGATTCTATTTGAAGATTGTCGGCACGTTTCTTGCTCGATGCTTTCTATAACTTTGCGGACGGCGCGCTCAGTGCAAGAGCGAAAGCTCGCGGTTCACAACTAGATTGAAAAGGAGAATTTTCGAAATGTCACAAAACCGAGAAGGCTTTAATCCGAACGCCCCGACAACGAATACTGGTACGGACGCGGGCACCGGCTCCAGCGGCCCCGGCTCCAGCAGCTCTGGCTCAGGAAGCACTGGAACCGCCACAGCACTCACTCAGACCGCGCAGGACTACGGTCACAAGATTTCCGAAGCCGCCACGCAGGCGAAGGACTATGTAAGCGACAAGGTCTCTGTCGTTGGCGACAAGCTCAAAGAACTTCAGGATGCGGACCTGGGCGAGGTAGCAGCGAATGCCAAAGAGTACGCACGAAAGAACCCGGGCCAGGCCATTCTGATTTCGGCGGCCGCGGGACTCGTAGTCGGGCTGATCCTTCGCGGCAGACGTCAGTAGACTTTGTCGAAACGTTAGCACTGACGCCACCTATGGCTGCACTTAAACGAAGGAGGTAGCAAATGGCAGCTCCATCAACCGCTGTTGCAACTGCAAGAGATTCGTCGCTCAAACCCGAAACCGAGAGTTTGCCCTCGTTAGTGGGAAGACTGGGCGATGACGTCGTGCAACTCTTCGACACCAAGCTCAGTTTGCTCAAGGTCGAACTCAAAGAGGAAGCAAACGCCTACGCACGTGGCGGGATTGCGATCGCTCTTGGGGGCATAGTCTCTGCCGTCGGTTTTGCGCTACTTAACGTGGCTGTCGCTTTCGCAGTTTCGACACTTTTTGCGAACGCTAATCTTAGCCAGGCAGCCAAATACGCCTTGGGGTTTGTACTAACGGGGCTCTTCTACATGGTCATAGGTGGCATCGTTATTTTGACAGTGAAGAACCGTCTGGCTCAGCAGGACCTGGTGCCTAACAAGACGGTGGAGGAACTGAGAAAGGACAAGCAATGGCTGAAGAACGAACTCTAGGTGTGGCTCGAGCACCCGAAGTCGCGGAAGAAAACTTCTCTAAAGAAGAACTTCAGCTCCGGATGGAGGAGGCTCGGGATTCCATCACCCAGACCGTAACTGAAATCAAGGAGACAGTGGTGCAACAATACGAAACCGTT
This sequence comes from Pyrinomonadaceae bacterium, assembly GCA_013817595.1. GTDB lineage: Bacteria > Acidobacteriota > Blastocatellia > Pyrinomonadales > Pyrinomonadaceae > PSRF01. Next base: position 7,437 of record JACDCK010000082.1, read on the forward strand.
AAGGACGCGCTCGATTGGCGTGAACAATTTAAGAAACGACCCGTCGCCTGGAGCCTCGGCGCGGCCGGGGTCGGTTTCTGCGTCGGGTATGGGATTGCATCCGCGATCAAGGGTGAGTCCGGATCGGGAAGATATGTTTCCTCGGAAAACCACGCTTACGCCGGCCAGCCAATCACCGGCCGGTCCTACACGCCTTTGTCGGCTAGTCTTGACGCCTCGGAAAAGGCCAACGGCAAGGATGAAGGTCCGGGTTTGCTGCAACGGTTTAAAGAAACCCGGGCTTTTGACCGCTTGCATCAGGAGGTTGGTTCTCTCGGCGATCGTCTGGTCGAAGAACTCTCAGCAACCGCGCAAACAGTCATTTTGCCTGCCTTGATTCGCAAGATTCGGGATCTGGTTGGCGCGGATCTTTCGGACAAAGGCAAATCGGAAGCGGCTCCTGCCGCAAGCATGCGTCCGCGTACCAACTCATATGAGCCGGTACTTGAGCGCAATCCGAGCTGACCATGGCAGCACCCTTCATAAAAAAAGAGCGGGCCCAGGGGGGCCGCTTTTTTTGTGTGGATTCTTCACAACCTGCCTAGAGTCCTGTCTCAAAAGTTCGCTGACAAAGGTAGCGAAACTCACGCGGTGGACTGTCAGCAAGCCCAGGAAAAAGTCTGGCTGAAAAGCATGAGCCGACACGTTTTGGCGAATGCAAACAATCTCGGTTTTTACCCCGTTAGGGGTGAGATGTTTATAGCACGGCAACTCCCAGGACGGCCCGACTCCGTTCTAAGAAGGAGCGGAAGGGATCTTGAAGAGTACTGAGCTCGTTGCGTCCGCTCCTTCTTAGAACGGAGTCGGAGAGGAGGGTGCGTTTCAAGTCTATAAATATGTCACTCCTACGGAGTGATTTTTCACACCTTCGGGAGTGGGTGGGATTTCAGCTGTGATCATCGTCCCGGCATCGGCTTGCGCGGTAGTTTCTCATCTCGAGTTGCTGTCTTGTAGACAAACGCCGCTATGATGGTTGCGGCCTGCTTCATATCGTCGGCCTGAATGCGATCGAAGACGTCCTGGTTGGAGTGGTGGGTGCGAGTGTCGTACTCGATCTCATCCTGAATAAACTGAAAGCCCGGCAAACCAATGGCATCGAACGACAAATGGTCAGTACCACCGGTATTCGAGATCGAGAGCGTTGCCGCTCCCATATCGCGGAATGGCATCAGCCACTCGCGGAATAAAGAGCGCACTCCCTCATTGCCCTGTAGATACACGCCACGGATCTTTCCGGTTCCATTGTCCAGATTGAAGTAGCCGCTAAACTTTTCGTACTCCGGCTTCGTCAAGAGCTTGGGCGCCGGCGCCGGACTTGGTGCGGGAGAAGGAGTTCCGGCCGCGAGGGTTTCAAGTCGGCCGAAGTGTTCAGCCACATAAGCGCGCGAACCCAGCAGTCCCTGTTCCTCACCGGACCACAATCCGACGCGGATCGTGCGACGTGGTTTCAGGTTCAGCGCCTGCAGAATACGAACGGCCTCCATCGCCACCGCAACGCCTGCGCCGTTGTCGGTCGCGCCGGTTCCGGAGTGCCAGGAGTCCATGTGACCGCCGAGCATCACAACCTCGTCCTTTAAATCGGTGCCCGGGATCTCCGCGATCGTGTTGTAACCCATGGCGTCGGCATCCTGCCATTCGACGCCCAGGTCTATTGTCATCGTCACTTTTTCGCCGGCTTGGATAAGTCGGACGATGCGGTTGTAGTGTTCAACTGCGAGCACAACTTGAGGGGCAAACTTCGGAGCGCTCTTGTCGTAAGGGGAAATTGAGCGTGAGTTTGGACCCAAGGGTTCCGCCGGTACCGGCTGTGGCACTGATGCCGATTGCACGAAGACTGTTCCGCCATCGCCCAGACGACTGGGGTCAATCACAACCGCGGCACCTTCTTCATGCATGAAGAGATTCTTCTTTGCAGCCAGATTGAAAGCGGCTCGTCGCTCTGGAGTCAGTTGAAAACGCCGTGGTGTTCCTACCCTCGGGTCAGGTGCATCAGCAAGATCCAGCAAGTCTTTTTCATTCATGCGGGTACTGGGGGCATCAAAGTGAGCTTTAACTTGTCGCCCGGGCGCGCTTAGAACGATCGCGCCCTTTAACTTGCCTTTGAAGCGCTGCAGGTCCGCTTCATCTTTCGCATCGAAGTAAACCACTTCCGCCGTGAGAGGTCCATTAGTACCCGGCGACCAGGCTTTCGGGTAGCCGATCAGCGGTATTGCCTGGGGCTCAACCACTTGCGCGGAAAATCGCTTTAGCTTCCAGCCCCGTCCAAATGGCCCCCATGCTTCGAGATGGGCGTTCTGCAACCCCCACTTGGCCATTTGATCGCGCGTCCATTCGTTTGCTCTTTTCATTCCCGGCGAATTGGTAAGACGAGGACCAATAACGTCTGTCAGATAACTCAGCGTCTGCATCACCTGTGAACGATTCATACCCTCGTCCTTGATTCGCTCGATGGGATCGTTGGGGTCCTTTGCCGGTGTTTGTTGACCCGGCTGCTGCGCTCGAACTGGGGGCTGACTGGACGGAGTTTGAGCTAGTTGCTGGGCGAAAATCGCGTTCGGCGGGAACACGAAGACCAGAAACAGGGCGAGTGCGGCGTAGCGTCGTAGCATGATTAAATTCTCCTAAGTTCAATTTATCGAGGGATCTATTTGTCCACGAGGAAGCTAAACCGATGTGAAATCGCATAATACAGGTTGAACTAAATCCGCCTGCCGGGCGGATAGACAAAAACTTACGGGCGATCACTCACCCTTTCGATTCCCTTTAGGCAATCAGTGGCCCAGTATTCCTTCCGGGGAGGACCATGGTGTCTCTCGGCAAAAGAAGCCACCGTTTTTCCCCTCCCCGGAAGGAGCTACTACCATGACCACTAGAGCCATGTCACCGTTACGTCAACGGATGGTTGAGGATATGCAATTGCGAGGACTTTCGGCAAGAACCCAGGAGGCTTACGCCCGCGCCGTCTGGCAACTGGCCCAACATTACCGCCGCAGTCCTGACCAACTCAGCGATGAAGAGCTGCGCCAGTACTTTCTCTATCTGGCCAACGAGAAGCAGATTGCCCGGCCCACCGCGACCATCGCACT
>JACDCK010000003.1 GCA_013817595.1 Pyrinomonadaceae bacterium
CGGGGGGTGAGACCTTCTCATGATGAATTATACTGGCAGCATTTAGCGGCCAGTACCGGAACAGGGCCTTGCCGTAGATGTATTTCTTGGGCACAAGTCCCCAGATTCGGGAGTCGCTCGAATTGTCGCGGTTGTCGCCCATCACAAAGTAGTAGTTTGGCCTGACGTAAACCGGAGTCTGGCTCCGATGCGAGAGGTTAAACCTCGAATCGAGGTACATCTCATTTAGATCCCTACCGTTTACTCGAACAACTCCCTCGTGTATTTCCACCGTATCGCCGGGGAGACCGAGGATACGCTTGATATAGCTCTTGGAAGGGTCGTCAGGAAACCAAAACACGACTATGTCGCCCCGTTCGATCTTTGGCGCCCACCGATACTCGTCATAATAGACCAGCTTGTTTACAAAAATTCTCTCGCCATCATGCAGCCTGGGCAGCATCGATGTGCCTTCTACTTTTACCGGTTGCACGACGAACACCACCACGAGCACTGCAACCATCAAGGCGAATAGGAGATCGCGCAGGAGCAGACGGGCTTCACCCCAGAGATTGGCTTGGGATTCCTGTTCGGGTGTTTGAACTTGAATGTCCTTGTCGTCGCTGACATGGACTCCGCCGAAAGGCGGCGGACGACGGGTTCTAATTCCTAACATATTCTTACCGAAAGAGATGCTTTCACTGTTTCAAACGTTGGATGCCGGCTGCTGCCGCGGCAAAGTTTGAGGTTAGCTGCGGCTCACATCCTTGTCAAACGCGATCCTCGCCGGCGCTCGGGCTGACGTCGATGCATTTCCCGGCGAACTCGGTTAACCGTTTGCGTTTGCTTGACAGTGTTCGTTGCCGCTCTCTATCATCGCACCCTCAATTCTGGGCAGTTGGGATTCCTTCTTGGAGTAGACGGAGGCTGAAGTCGTGATCAAATTGGACATCATCAACCGGGTAGCAGAGAAGACCGGAGTTCCCAAGATGAAGGCGGAACAGGCGGTTGATGCGCTTTTTCACTCAATGAAGGAAGCGCTCACGCGGGGTGAGCGAATCGAGCTACGCGGCTTTGGCGTGTTTGTGGTTAAGCCCCGTAAACGTGGCGTGGGACGAAATCCCAGGACGGGAGAAGAGGTGGCGATTCCTTCCGGCAAGACGATTCGATTCAAGCCCGGGAAAGAACTGCAGACCCACGAGGATGGCGAGTTGACGCACCATGATTCCGGGGAAAGCGATTCAGATTCTTAGACAGAAGGACCTCACCAATTTAAGCTTCTCAAGGCTAGAGACTGGATCAGAGGCACCCAGACTCTAGCCTTTAACCTCTAACCAGCACCCAATGTCAGAATCGGCTCAGGCAATCCCTGCCTTTGTGAAAGCTCGCCAAAGCGTTGCACTCCGAGTAGCTCGGCGTCCTACGGCGCGCGAGTGGATGCTACACTCAAGCCTCTTCTTGATTACCATGGTCACGACCACGGTCGCGGGAATAGTCATCGTTGGCCCTGAGGTCGATGTGCCACCGCCCCCTCTGTCGAGGGTGATCGATTATTTGTTATTCGTTCCGCAATACTATCTTCGCAGCGTTATCGCCCTGCTTGGTTTCACTGTTCAGCATCCAGATCTTCTGGCAGACGGGTTGGTTTTTTCGGCGGCGTTGCTCGCCATACTCACTGCTCATGAGATGGGCCACTACGTCGCATGCCATCGCTATGGCGTCGCTGCCACTTTGCCTTTTTTCATCCCGGCCCCACCACTATTCCTGGCTGGAACTTTTGGAGCATTCATCAAGATCAAGTCGCCGATTCCTTCCCGGCGCGCACTGTTCGACATCGGACTCGCAGGCCCCTTAGCGGGCTTTGTGGTGGCGGTACCGATCGCGTTGGTGGGCGTCTTGAGCATGCAGCCTCCAGTTCAGGGTGGTGGCTATGGAATTGTATTTAACGACCCGCTGCTGTTTCGCTTGCTGGGCAGATTGGTGGGTACACCTCTCGATCCCTACGTTCCTATCAACCCCTATTACATGGCTGCCTGGATTGGCTTACTGGTCACGAGCTTGAATCTGATGCCGGTGGGACAACTCGATGGTGGGCACGGAACCTTTGCCATGTTTGGCCAAGGGGCTCACAAAGTTATCGGTCGAGTTGCTTTCGCGGCAATGGCGATGCTGACCTTGCTGGGATTTCTCTGGTATGGAAGTCCGAGCGGATTTCTCTATACGGTTCTGTTGGCCATCATGCTGCGGGTGGGTCATCCGCAACCCGAAGAGATGGAGCCCCTGGGACCGATTCGTAATTGGATAGCAGTAGTTACTCTAATTATCTTCGCGCTCTGCTTCTGGCCGTTCCCAATCACCATCACCTAAAAAGCAATCACGGTTTGGTATTGTCAATGAAGTAGTCGGCGGTTGCCCTCAATTACCCGAGGAGCGGTAGCGACCGGGTACGTTTGCGGCGTCACTCAAGCTTGGCGCAGCAATAAATTGTTGATGCTTGAGTCTACCGAGACGTAACCCGGCCGCTCCTCGGTTCTGTAATTGAGTCGCCCTATCCACTTAAGAAGTAGCCACAGCGGGCAGCAGACCTTTGATCTCGCGCACCACGCGAGCCACCTCTACCTGGTCGGCCAGAGCAATCATGAAGAACTTGTAACCCTGATGAAAGCAGATGACTCCGTTGGCAAAAAGCCAAACGCCGTCGAGAAATGGATTGCCGCCCAGTAGCCAACTGATTGGCGCTCCGGTTATCTGACCGGGCTGTACGATCTGGGCAAACATGGCCGCACCTGCAGCGCAACTGAAGGCACCAAGTAAAGGAGCACCAACATACTTCGTCATCTTGCGTTCAAACTCGACGCGTTTACGCTCGGCTTCGTTGAGTTTCCCCTGCGCAATTAGTTCTTCTTGTTTACGTAGGTGGCGGTCGAATTTTTCGCTAAGTTTTTGCAGACCAAAAACAGGTAGCGCTGAATGTGTAAGCCAGTGTGGGTGCGAGCCCAGCAGCACTGAGTCGAGGGCGGGGAAAGAAGCACCCATCCTCACGCCGAGCACAAGTGAAAAAGAAACCATCGCGGCCTTGCCGGGATTCTCCTTGATCCAGTCGCGGGCTTTGATCAGTCCGCCTGTGGCCGCGCTCGAAGCCCGTGTGAACTTTGCTCCCGTATCGTAAATCTGCGAAGCGCGATCGTAGTATGTCTTCGCATCGTTGATGGCTTCGCTGGCTCTCTTACCCGCACCTCCGGCCACCCCGCGGACAACCTTGCTGGCTTGCTTTGCCCCGCGCAGCGCCTCTTCCGCGAAACGCTTGGCCGCGTCACCGACCTCACCTTCGTCTGCCAGCCGTTCCGCTTCGACACGTACTTTCTCGGCCCCGCTGGAAAGAGTTTCAGCGCCGCGTTTGGCAGCCTTCTCAGCGACCCGAGATCCCTCCTCAACAAGATCGGAGATTGCAAACTTCTCATCTAGCTCGCGTGCCTTGCGCCGCGCCGCTCGCTGCCATTCATCTATCTTTTCTTTGTAATCAGCCATCTCTAACCCTCGGAGAAAGGTGCCGGGTATCAGGGGGTCGGTGTCGGGTTCAATCAACTTTACGTTCGAGTCCCTGCGTTTCTTCTTCTCAAGTTCGGCCTAGAAATGGCGCCTGGAATCCTGAGACCTCTTACTGTACGTTCATCGCCCGTTCGGAGTTCGACTCGGCTGACGGTGTTGCGTCCCTGTATAGAGGCCTGCATCCGCGGTCGCCAGTAGTTCTCGTGCAGTTTGGGCCGAAGAGGGGCATTCTGCAACACCAAAACTCGCCGCTATCTTCCCAACTACGGGTATTTTGATTGCCCTTGATCGCGAAGCGAAGGCGATCGGCTACTTCCATCGCGCCCCTGAGGTCTGTTTCCGTTCCGTAAATTTTCTTGCGCGACCACAGGCTTCATGTTAAAGTGCAACGATTCAGTAATTGTCCGTTTCGCTTTTTACACGCCTAGTTATCCGATCCGAGCACTAACGGAGAGAGTTCACGACCTCGAGCAAAATCGCCGGGGTTTCCTTACATTTTCAGCACAGCTACCCAACGTTCGAATCGATAGATCCGTTGCGCTGTCATTACGTAATTTAACCAAGAAACTCAATCTCCCATGAGAGAGGGCAATAGAGTCATGCAACCTAAGCGTGCCAATGCTCTGTCGGCCGCAGATCTCGCCACCATTATCCAGCAGCTAGATTTTGGTTCCACGCTCAGTGAACAATTAATCTCACAGCTCGCAGGCAGCGCGGTTGTGCTTGATCTCCTTCTTCGGCGTTTCGTTTACCGGGCTGGGGATCCTGCCGACTCACTGTATGCCATCGTCCATGGAACCATAAAGCTTTGCCGTATTGATCACGACACTGATCGAGAAGCTGTGATTGACATACTTTCAGAGGGCTCCCTCTTCGGTGAATCGGCGCTCTATTCAACAGCGGGGCGGCGGGAAAACTCCGCGGTTGCCTATGCGAACTCGCGGCTTTTGAGAATTCCTTCGGGGGACTTTCGAAAGGGGATGGCTGAGGACGACCAACTTCATGATTACACCTTCCGCCTAATCGGTGACCGACTTGAACAGGCCGAACGGCGTCTCGCTGATTTTGCCCTTAATGCCATTCCCGCGCGCCTGGACAGGCTGCTCGCCGATTTTTCCGACCGCTACGGAGTGCCGGACCGTGGAGGGGTCTTGATCGACATCCCGCTGCCTCACCGTGAGATCGCTTCCATTGTGGGCTCCACCCGCGAGAGTGTCACCGTGCGCTTGAATGCTATGCGGCGAGAAGGCACGATCGAATTCGTCAACCGGCGAATCCTGGTGAAGCGACCTGAATCCCTTGTGCGCGAGATTAGCCTCGCGAGCAAAGTAGCTAATCCCGCCTAGCACCAGCCTATGAAGTGCCCAACCTGTGGCAAACCTGTCGAGCGGAAAGAGAATCCCTTTCGCCCCTTTTGTTCTGAGCGCTGCAAAATGGTAGACCTGGGCCGTTGGGTGAACGAAGAATATCGCGTCCCGGGTAAACCAATTCCTTCAGAGTCAGCGGATGCTCCTCAGACTCCCAAAGATTCCACTGAAAGCAATTGATTCTTAAACTAATTCGTGGCTGTCCGACCAATACTTCCGGGAATCTTGTACGGCTTTGAACGCTCCCTGGCCGAAGTCTGTGGCCGCTGATTCGGTTGAGTCGTGTAGAATACTTTCAACTAATCCATTCGAGCCAAGCATGTCTACATCGAATACTCGCGCTCGCACAGCCGCCCTTTCGTTACTGGTTGCTTGTGCAGTCTTCCCTGTCGGCTGCAGCCGAAAAGAGTCAAGTACGACGAGCGGAGCCACGCCTGGCTTGTCTGGCCCGCCAAACACCACCTATCCAATGCCACCTTTTAGCGCTGAAGGCGCCGGCGCTGAGATGGGTTGGGCCCTGATTGACGGCCGCCGCGCGAGGCTGGCGGATTTTCGTGGCCAGGTTGTCGTTTTGGATTTTTATGCCACGTGGTGCACTCCTTGCCGCAGGAGCATCCCACATCTTAGCGAGCTTCAGCGTCGTTCCAGCACCCATGGTTTGCAAGTCGTGGGACTTAACGTAGGCGGACCGGACGATCGCGTGAAAGTGGCGGCTTTCGCGGCCGAGTTCAATATTCCATATCCACTCGGCTTTCCCGACAAGTCTCTGAGCGATCTCTTTCTCTCTGACGACGATAGCATTCCGCAAACTTTTGTACTGGATCGCGGTGGACAACTCGTGAAAAGATTCATAGGCTACGACGACTCCATGCCTAAAGAGTTGGAGCAGGTCATACAGTCCGCGCTCATGATTGGTGCGAAGTGAAATAAACGTATGAACTTTAAGTTCGAGTTCTTGCCGGCACTCGCGACTGCGGTAGTGATACTCGGCTGGTTCGTGTTTGCCGGAATCCTTCTTTTCCGCAAAACACCCAAGGCGGCGTCAGAACAGAAGCTGTACTAGAGAAGGCAAGGGGGCATTCAAGCATGAGGCGAGCAAAAATTCTGGCGACTCTTGGACCGGCATCGCGAGACCCGGCGGTAATTGAGGCATTGATCGCCTCGGGTGCAAACGGGGTCCGCATTAATATGTCCCATGGCACGCATGAGGAGAAAGCAGAGGATATTCGGAGAGCGCGCGCTGCAGCGTTGAGACTTCAACGGCCACTCTCCGTGCTTGCAGATCTTTCCGGACCAAAGATTCGTACTCGTCAACTCAAAGATGGCAAACCCGTTACGCTTGAGACGGGAGCGCTTTTCAGACTCACAACGCGGTCGGTTGTCGGCGACGCCAAGCAAGTGGCAACAAACTATCCGGATCTTCCGCGGGTAGTGCAGCCGGGTGCCCGGCTTCTCCTTGACGACGGCGCGATAGCGCTGTTGGTTGAGGATACAACTGAGACCGATGTTGTTTGCCGCGTAATTAATGGTGGCGTACTGGGTGAGCGCAAAGGCATTAACTTGCCTGGGATCTCTTTGCCGATCGCCTCACTAACAGAAAAGGACATTGAGGATCTCAACTGGGCAGTGGCGCAAGATGTCGATTACATCGCCCTGTCTTTTGTACGCCGGGCTGAGGATTGCGTTCAGGCTAAGAGTCTGATCAACAAGGCAGGCGGGCGCGCCCCTCTGGTGGCGAAGATCGAGAAGGCTGAGGCGATCGATCATCTGGACGACATCATTGCCGCCGCTGATGCGATCATGGTGGCGCGAGGAGATCTCGGCGTGGAAACCAGCGTCGAACTCGTCCCGGTCTATCAAAAACGTATTATTGAAAAGTCAGTGCACGTCGGAAAGATGGTGATTACTGCGACTCAAATGCTGCAATCAATGGTAACCAGCCCACGGCCAACTCGCGCCGAGGCCTCTGATGTGGCTAATGCAGTCTGGGATGGTACCGACGCGCTCATGCTGTCTAACGAGACTGCGACCGGTCAGTATCCCGTGCCCGCAGTCGAAACGATGTGTCGCATTATCGAATCGGCCGAGTCAGGGAAAAACTCCGAATCCAATCACGTGGCGAAGTGGGCCGGCAGACAGTCTGGGAGGGTTAGCCGGGCTCTTTGCGAGGCTGCAGCATTTGCAGCGGAGGAGATGGGGACGAGGGTGACGGCAGTCTTGACAGAGTCGGGACTAATGGCCCGCAGGCTCTCCGCTCTGCGACCTGAACAGCGAATTGTTGCACTGACAAGCTCTCGCAATGTACAGAATGAACTTTCTCTGATTTGGGGAGTAGAGGCATTGATAACCCCACGGGCAAACTCAACCGAAGAGATGCTGAAGTCCGGCGAGAAGACTCTGCTCGACGCCGGTGCAGTGGAAAACGGCGAGATGATCGTGGTTATGGCCGGCCGGCTGTCTGGTCTTGGACTTTCCAGCTCAGTCACTCTTTTCACTGTCGGGGCCAGCCTTTCACCGAGCAGCACGTGATCTTCCAGTTCGCCATTTCTGCCGGCGAGTTCTTTGAGTTAATTCGACCGGCAGTACTCGTGCTCTCCGCGCTCGCATCGATTTGGGTGCTGGTCAGTGCGCGGCGCCATCGCTTTCTCCATTACGTCGCAATCGGATGGGCTCTCGGAACGCTCTTCTTTCCACTAATCACACTTCCGCTCTACCTGATCGCGCGATTCATTCGTCAGCGAAGCGAACAGCCGACCCACGCCGGAGCCGAGGCGCGGAAAACATTCTCTTCTTCGCCCGCGCCGAGCAGGCGAATTGCCATACCGCTGGCTTACGCCGCGGTCGTCCTTTCCTTGATTGCCTTCTATCTCTACCGGGATCATCAGAGCGTTGATGGTCACCTGGCGCGCGCGGCCCAGGCAAAGCTCAGTGGAAAACGAGGCGGAACAATTGACGAATACCGCGCAGCGTTAAAGCTTGAGGACAACCCTCATACGAGAAAGCTGCTGGCAATCGAACTTGCCGATACTGGTGACTGGACCGGTGCGTTGTTCGAACTTCGAAAGGCGGAACAAGACGGCGAGACCGATGACCTAATGGCTTTTTACATCGCCACTTTGCTTGATTCACTCAACCTGCCAAACCAGGCAACACTCGAATACCAAAAGTTCCTCGAAAGCAGGGTATGCACTCAACCGTTAGCGGATAAGCGCTGTTCTGGGGCGAGTATACGAGTTCAAGCGGCGCAGGCTGCAAGTCGCCCCAGGTAGGGTCGTTGGGAGGCTCGCTTTACGGCTAGTTCAGAGTGAGGTCGTTCTGTAAGAAATCGCGGAATTACTCCACGCGTATCATCTCACCAACAGTTTCTTTCTTTTCCTTCTCTGCAGCCATCTGCGCAGGTGTCTTCTGAGGATCCCGCCAGTTGTCGAGAATGCCAACCTGGTGAACGCATTGGAGTGTGCAGGCCGGCGCACACCACTTTTCAGTGTTGTACTCCCGATCGAAATCTTCCATCGTGTACTCCTCGAGCGGGATACCGGGATAGCCTCGCTGTTGCGAGCACCAATGGACCAGACCTTCTTCGCAAATGTAAAGATAGCGTGCGCCGGCGCGGCAACGCCAGTTGTAAGGCTTGCCTTCGGCAATGCTGTCCTGAAACCAATTCAGCCGAGCGTGGTCTCTGTTGCCGAGTTTCTTTACCTGCTGGAAAATGTCTTTTTCTTTGGGTGTGAGTGGCTTCAGAGTTCCATCGTTATTATGAATTACGCCCACCGTGGTTGAGAATCCCATCTCCACAGCGCGGCGCGCAACGATGAGTGCGTCCTCGGGATTCTTAATGCCTCCACCGATTACAGAATTGATGTTGACGTGAAAGTCCGCATATTCAGACAGATAGCCCAGTTTCTTATCCAGCACTCGCAGGCTCTTTCGCGAAACCTCATCCGGATCGACGTTGTCGATACTTATCTGAAGGTACTCAAGTCCCGCTTTGTTTAGTCTCTTGATTCGTTCCGGAGTGAAGTAGTAGCCATTCGAGATCAATCCTGCAATCATTCCCCGAAGCCGAATGTGATGCACAATCTCGTCGAGATTAGGGTGCATCATGGGCTCACCGCCAGAGATCGTGATGATCGAAGTGCCCAGTGCAGCTAGCTTGTCGACGCGGCGTTTGATTACGTCCACAGGTATAGGCGACGATGAGTGATCGTACTCATTACAATAACCGCACGCCAGGTTGCACCTGCGCATGGGAATGAGGTGAGCGAGAACTGGATGACGGCTCGAGAGCAGACCCCTGCTAATAAAGCTTGCCTCGCGCAGTTTAAGCTTAAGAAACTTGGTTTTTCTCATCTTCCGGGCGTGCCTAAGGTGAGGCACATCGGACACAACCAACGACGGACTACGGAATAGAACTTGAAGAATATGCGACGAGGGCTGCGCATGGCAAGCGGTCTCACACTCGAAACCAAAGAGTAAAGGGGCTCTAGTCATTCACGACAGAGCCCCTCAGGCCTTAAGCCTCTGCGATTTGATCCTAACCTTTTACAATTCTGACGTTCGAATCGAGCTTGACGTTAAACTCGTCGCCTGAGATCCTCGCGTTCTTTTCCATCCCAGTCAGGCGCATCGTTGTCGCGTCGTCATTCTTTTCGACAATCTTTGTCTGCACCGGCATGCCCGAAGAATCAACCCAGATCTCAGCATATTTAAAGCTCGCGTTACTCTTGGGCACCAGCTTCAGGTGAATCGTACTAATACCACCCCAGAGGGTTTCCTCGCGTACGTCCTGCAGGGGCTGGAACCGAGCCTCAAGCTGTTGCCTAGACATGTACATCATTTCCAGGATTCCGCCGGCCTTATTCCGATTCGATTTCGAGTTGCCGACATACGCCATATTGAGGCGTGGCCGAAAAAGAGTGTACTTTCCATTATTAACCGCGAGAATCTCATGCTGTGGGCTGCGCCACTCGATTCGCACAGCTGCTTCCCGGCCACTCGACGGCATGTACACGACAGTTCCGTTGTACCGCTCGGCATCTCTAAGTTGAGCGTTGTATTTCTCCATGCTAATTCCCGCACGAAGGGATTTCAGGCTTTGCCGATTGCGCTCCATTCGGTTCAGCACCGAGCTCACGAGGCCGGCACTCTGCCCGTATACCTCTCCAGAGGAACCAGGGGTTAGGGCGGCTACCACAAGCAGAATCGCGAGAACTAGGGGAACAAATCTCTTCATAAGAACTCCTAAATAATGACTCCTCTCGGGAGTCTGGAAAAACCTGGCGATTATAGGGGATGATTAACGTATGTCAACCTGATAGCCGACCGTCTTCCCGTCCTTATCCAGGACTTTTCGTACCGCGACAATCTGGGCGTCGCGTCCGCTAAGGGTTCGTACGCGCTGCTCCAAATGCGACCTATCTAATTCATTATCAACAACTTCCGTGCCAAGCAGCACTGTCGTTGGCGCCGGGGTTTGATGCCCGCGGGCGGCCCGCCGTTCGCTGCCTTCAAACCAGCTTTTTGGCGTCAAAAAAATAAATACCAAGATCAGGACACATAAGATATCCCACTGCCACGTATTCCTGGCATAGTTCCAAAGGAACATCTTCTTGATTGTGCTGAGCAAAACGCCTCTGATGCTTTCCGGTGCGGATCCTAGCAAGTGCCACGCCTGGCCGGCAGAATGACCTCCACAAGTCTACCCTGCTGCCAATTCCGTGTAAATAAGCCTAATTACATTTGGACGCTCAAGGCCGGCTCCACAATGTGACCGTCGCGCATTTGCACTATTCGTCGGCACATTGCTGCGGCTTCGGGGTTGTGAGTGATCATGACGATGGTTTGGTTAAATCGGTAATTCAGCTCCTGAAACATGTTGAGTACGAGGGTTGAATTCTCAGAGTCCAGATTTCCCGTGGGTTCGTCAGCTAAAACGATAGCCGGTCGGGTTACGACTGCCCGCGCCAGGGCCACCCGCTGCTGCTCGCCTCCAGAAAGCTCAAGAGGCTTGTGATGAAGTTTGTCTTCGAGTCCCAGCAGGCGCAGAACTTCGCGACGCCGTCCGGAATCGTCTCCTCCGTTTCCGTGAATCCGTTCAGCGAGTCGCAAATTCCCTTCCGCTGTTAACGTTGGGAAAAGATTGAAACGTTGAAAGACAAATCCGATCTTTCTTCGCCGAATATCCGTGCGCTTGGCATCGGTGGCCGCAGTGAGGTCTTCACCGTCAACGAGGATCCTGCCGCTCGTGGGAGTCAGCAGTCCTCCAAGCAAGTGCAGCATCGTGGATTTGCCACACCCGGAAGGCCCCATAATGGCCACGAACTCACCTTCCTTTACGTGCAGAGACACACCACGTAATGCGGGAACGTCGACCTTGCCAACCCGATAGACCTTAACAAGGTTCTCAGCTTGTAGAATCGTTCGCATTAAGAATTAAGCAGAATCCGGGGGCACTCACCACTCAACAAGGCCTTGTCGCATGCGAGTGCGAAGTTAACGTACGACTAAATGGAAGGCGGATGCCCGACGATTTAGGTGTCAGATCTTAATACAATCCGCCGCCTATATCTAGCATCCGGCTATCCGTTACTGACTAACTTTGGCTCTCTTGTTTTGCGGAGCGTCGAGATCAACTTCAGGAAGTTGCCACCTGTTCTCAAGAACAAAAGCCTCTGGTCGATACTCACGGTCAATGTCCATTGAACCTGGAGCCTGATAAGAAATGCTCAGTCTGTACTGGTCATGCGGTCGCGTGATATCGATACGCGAAGGTAGCTTGCGCCCGTCCGGTCCGACGGCCTTATCGTCCCAGTAAGCGATGTCGGTGATTAACAGTCCCCGGTCGTCATACGTTTGCAGCCTGGCCAGACGAATTCCTCCCACCCTATCAAACCAGAACCGGCGCAGCAAACGCATCTCGTCCGCCGAGGTGGGCGAGAACTCTTCCAACAAATAATAGCCACGGACTACCCGAGATCCCTTCTTTGCCCGCGGCCTGGTGTCTGGTTCCTCCTGAAAAAACTCGCTTTGCGAATAGACTAAACCTGGTTCGCTCCCAACGGGGCTAATCATGAACGCCTCAGTCAGGTGCTGCGGACGGAGATTCGACAGAGTGCTGACTGTCTCCTTTTCGCTCATTACCTTCTTCTTATTCTTGACGGCTTCGCTGCCACCTCCGTTGAGCTCGAGCTTCTCGTAGATCGCCTTGTTAGTGCCTTTCACGAAACGACGGTATTTGTCATCGCCTTGTAGCACCGCAACGCGAAAGCTCTCACCGTCTGAGGTCATTTGGGCAATGTCGGTCGCAATGAAGGGCACCTGAATTATCAGGTAAACCTTTCCAGGGCGCTGAAGCGTAATCGTTCCATCGGCCTGCCGATATTTCTCCGCGATTCCTACATCTGCGAAAGAGGTGTCCTCGAATTGAATATCAACTTTTCCGCGAATTGATTTCACGGCAGCCAGCCTGTTCACTTCAGAGATCAGTTGAGCTCTGTTTGTCTCCACTAGCGGAGTGAGCATCGGTGGCACCTGCACCTGTTTGCGGGTACCAAAAAGGCCGCAGCCGCTCATGGACAACAACCCTGTCAGTAGTGGAAGAAGGACAAGAGGCCGGGAGAGCAAGCGACGGGGACTAGAATATGAATTGACCATCAAGTGGCTCTTAGAAATACCTCTGTAGGGCTTTCCGACAAGTCTGAAATCAGGAGTTCAACCTAACAAACCCATTTTTCATTGTCAACGCCGGGCTTTTTGGTTGCAGCGAAGCGACGACTGCAAGATTATTAGCACGGTCGACGCAGTCATTTTATCGCTAAGACGGGTACAGAGTGTCGTCGGCCCCAGCCATAAACGTTCTAATCGAGCACCAGCGCTGGCTTGCTAAATCTGTGCCGCAGCCTATTTATCGCCTGGAGAATCTTGGGGCGACTGACCAGCCAATGTTCAAGTCGCGGTTTGCCGGGGAAATCCAACAACATTACTCCTAACAAAATGGTTAGAATGCCTTGTCCTGGCACTCCGGGAAGGGACAGCAAAATGCCAACTACGACCAGTACGACGCCCAATAGATTTTTTCCCATGATAGCCAGGCCACGAATTATCGGCGGGCGGTTGGCCAGAAATTTTCGGTCATGTGATCTTTTGAAATATGTAGCCGGCAATTTGACGAGAACTAGTGAAACAATTGCGAGATTTGCGGCAAAGGTGGGCACAAAAATAAGGAGCCAGAGGAGCGCCCCTCGTAAAGTTATTGAACTAAAAAAGCCTGTTACCCACTCAAACATTTGTCTTCCTTATTAATAAGTGCCTCTCAAGTCTCGCCGAGCCGCCAGCAGTGCGCCGAAGAGTTCGTTTACGACCTCCTGGCTTTAGACGTTGCAGTTCGATCAGCATGGAAACTTCTCTTTCACTGCATCCTGTCCGTAAGGTTCGACTCGCTCGGGATCGACCAAGAGATGCTCTTTCCCGACTATCTCGCTCAGACTAGCAAGCACGCCGCTGTGGGAGGCTGATGTACGCGCGCGCACGCGGGGCATTTCCAGGTAAGGGTTCATGGTCGCAAGAATTCTATCACCTGGGATAACGGCTTCCAGCATCGCGAGAACATTGGAGCGGACGCACAGTCTGTTTTTGGATTGCGGCGCCTTGTCGCCCATTCGATAATCGTTGTCTAGCACTTCGTAGTTGGCGGTTTCTTGATATCCCCTCTGGCTTGGGATGGGGTAAAGCGGCGACGAGATGCCGCAGTCCAAAGTCCTTACGCACGGCAGGCTTAGTCTTTCAGCGACGTTTGCCGCCAAGTGGTCGACAGGAGTTGCAAATTGTAGTCAGACTGGTAGTGAGGCGCTGGTAGAGGGCAAGGAAACGCGTCTTTAGATCGAGTCTATCGGCTACGAGAGAGTGAGCGGCCTCTGTTGCGCACTCTCTAGCGACAGCCGTCGTGCTCGCAACTGCATCCTATCTCCATGACACCCGACTTCTCCGCATTCTCGCAGTACTCGCCGCAATACTTGCTGCCTTCTTCGCGCGGACAATCGCATGCCGGGTGCGCACACTTATTTTTATCCTGGTTCTCAGCCATGTGAATTGCTCCTTGATCCGGTAAGTTGTCGTGCCTCCTTCATCCTAGAACTGACCGATTTCGTCGTCAAGCACAAGCGGTGATGGGCTAGGGGCTCTGACGCACAATAATAGTTCGCTGTCGCTCGCCTAAACTTAAAACCATTGGTCGGTCCAACTGAATCGGATGCTCTTCTCCGTCAATGCTGATTATGAGGTTGGCGGGCTTCGCCGCCATTTCCACTCCGGTCATTCCCGGAGACAGTCGTGGCAGCAGGTTGGTGGCGACGATTCGCCAGCTTGTGGGAGCACATCTGATGCGAATGCCCGGCGTGTCAGTTTCGACAGATTCGTTCATCAGCACCTCATCAGCCTTGAATATACCTTCACCGCAACGAACACCAGAACTATCGTAGAAAGTTACCAGTCCGGAAGCATAACTGTAGGGCAGTGGACCAACATTTTTAATCACGAGCCGAATGTTCGTCACGGGAGTGTCGGGTGCTCCCTGCAAAGCCGTGGTGCGCAAGGTTCCCTCCAGCGCGGGAGTGCCCCTGCCATCCAACGCGCCAGCCGCCTGGGTCAGCGCTACCGCCTGCTCCCCAGTGCTTGGCACGGACTGTTGTGCTGAGACAGAAAGCACACTAAGTGAAAGCACCAAACCGCAGATCGCGATCATTCTAATTCTCACGTCTAATCTCCTTGTTGGTTTATCAGGTGAGCTGAATTCTAGTGCGGATCCTGGAGACAATCAATGATTATGAAATCAATCCGGGGTCACCGGCAACCACGCTGCGCCGCGCGGGAGAATGTAGCCCTGCACTGCAGGATCAAGTTGAGCCAGGACCTCATCGAGTGAATGTACAGGAATCATGCGCATTTGCTTAACATCCTGATCACGGAGTGTTGACAGCATTAACACGCGATAGCGTTCGGCTTTCGTTAACAACGCCCATGCCGTCTGACCGTTAACTTCGTACGCCAGTCGCAACCGTCCTGCCAGGGTGGAGGAGTTTTCTTCGTCAAACCATTTTAAGAAGTCGTGTCGGCCAAACCCCTCGCGGCATTCAGCAAGCAGGAAAATGGTGCCGCCTTCATTACAAGCCTGAGCAGCCATGTCAAGCGCCTTGTGCGCCTGGATGAGATTGATATCGTGAGGGAAGCCCCCGCAACTGGCGACCACTACGTCGCGTTTGTTTTCAATGCTGACAGAACGCGTGGCCAGATATTCCTGGCAAGCAGCCCGATGGGCGCTGCGCCAGTGTCCAGCCAACACTCGAACCGCACGACCGCGTTCGTCGACTACGCTGTTAATACCAAACGAGGGGTTGATCATCTCAGCGATGCTTTCACACTCCTCGTGCACTGCATTGCCGTCCAACACGCCTATGCCGGTCCCAGCTCGGCGGCCGCCTCTCTCAAAATCGAGCGCAAGCATATGAGTGGCCTCGATTGTCTGGGCTGAGGCGAGGCCCGGGCAGATTGATTTACGTCCTCCGGTGAATCCGGCAACGTAGTGAAATCCTACGGAGCCTGTGAGAATGACATGAGAGAAATTCCGCAGTGCGCGATTAAGTTCTACGCGCGTCCCGTGCCTGGTTTCTCCAACCACGACCAGGGTGCTCGGATCATGGGCGTCATGATCAAGAGTTTTGATGCGCTGGAAAATGAATGGAGTTAACAGCTCTCGCTTTTCATCGGGGCTGAGGGCACGATGGATACCAGAAGAGAAGATAATGGCGATGTCCTGGGGCGCGATTCCGATCTGAATAATGCGGCGAACCAGAAGATTGACAATCTGTGCACTGCCTGTGGCGCGGGTAGAATCAGAAACAACGATCAATACCGACTCGTCTGCTGACAGAATTTCTTCGAGCAGGGAGGATTCAAACGGCGAATCCAATGCTTCGCCAATCGCGACGTCTGTTAGCGGTTGTTCTCGCGGGCCGTCGGAGGCAAGTACTTGATAGCGGTCTTCGTCAAACCCAAAAGCAACCGAGCCGAGTCCGTAAGCTAATTCGATCTGCCGCATCAGATTTTCGACAGGCTAAAACCTGTGGTCACTAACTCTGCTGGATTGCGGTCACACGCCGAATTGCACCAGGGCCCGCTCGATTACGTGCAGAGAGGCAAAGTCCGACTCGCCCGCCCTGCGCGCCTGGGAAAGCCAGTCATGAAGCTTGCGCGCTTCATCCAACGACGAAATGCGGCAAGCACCGGTTAGAGCCAGAGTGACGAGAGAGTCAGGCGCACCATGAGTGACGAGTGCCGCTTGCAAAGCCGCCTGTTCGCGAAGATCGAGAGTCAGCAGGAGGTTTATTTCCATACGGGGAATTGTCGGAGCTCACTAGTAGTTAGTTGTAGTCATTTTATTTTCGGAATAGCGTAGTTAACGAAAAGCAGAATTGAAAACAGCTTGAGCTTTGCCACGCTACTGGCTGCGGACAACTGACCCTCTGACCAAAGACCACGAACCAATGACTACCGGCTGACACTCAGTCGCGTTGCGATCGAAAGCACGCAGTTCCGGCGTGGCAAAAATGAAATGTCTCGTCTTCAAAGTCTGGGGTTTCCATCTGAATTGTCAGATGATCGACACCGAAACGGTCGTGCAGTTTTGTACGCAGCTCTTTGAGAAGTTCTGGTTGAGAGATGTTGTATGCGTGGATCACGTGGGCGCTTAATGCTTCGCGTCCCGAGGTTATAGTCCAGACATGCAAATCGTGCACGTCATCAACCCCCTCCGTTAGCAGAATCGCCTCTTCAACCGCTGCGAGATTAATATGCGCAGGTGTTCCCTCGAGAAGTACGTTCGTAGCCTCGCGGATTAATCGCCACGAACTCCAGACTATGAGAACAGCGATCATAGCGCTGAACAGTGGATCCGCCGTGTACCAGTCGTAAAGCGACATGATGGCGCCGGCAGTTATCGCTCCCACTGAGCCCAGCGTGTCGCTAATTACATGCAGCCACGCGCCACGAATATTGAGATCTACCTCGTGGGGCGTGTGTAGTATCCAGGCGCAGATTAAGTTGATTATCAGGCCGCCCGCAGCCACGAACATCACAATGCTGCCCCGGACCGCGGGTGGCGAAGACCACCGCTGATAGGCCTCGTAAAAAATCAATAGCGAAATGACTACCAGCGCCACACCGTTAACAAGCGCAGCGAGTATTTCGAGGCGATGGTAGCCAAAGGTCTTTTTGGACGTGGCGGGTCGAGTGCCAAACCAGGCCGCAATCAAGGCCAGCGCCAGTGCCGCCACGTCGGTCAACATGTGACCAGCATCGGCCAGCAGCGCCAGGGATCCTGTCCACCAACCACCCACCGCCTCGGCAACCATGTAGATCGCCGTCAGCACCAACACCACGCTTAGTCGACGGCGACTGTCTGAAACGCGCCCGTGCTTATGCGCGTAGGGGGCTCTAGCATTAACCGCGGTTGCTGTAAATTCCGCGTGGGCCATCAGCGTCTTATATCTTTTCCAGTGCCTGCGTGATGTCGGCGATTATGTCGTTGGCCGACTCTATCCCGACGGCAAAACGCACAGTCGCTGAGGAGACTCCAGCAGCGCGAAGCCGCTCTTCCGAAAAACCCGAGTGTGATGAATAAAGTGGATAACTGACCAAGGTTTCGACACCGCCCAGCGACGGGGCCGTGCGAATGAGCCGAAACGAATTGAATAGCCTTTCCGCCTCGCATTCTCCGCCTACCAGGTCGATTGCCACAATGCCTCCGAAGCCGCCTCGCATCTGTTGCTTTGCCAACTCATGCCCCGGGTCGTCCTCGAGACCGGGGTAGTAGACTCGAGCCACTTTCGCGTGTCTCCTCAGAGTTTGAGCCAGTTTCATTGCGTTTTCAGAGGCTGCGCGCACACGAAGGTCCAGCGTTCTGATTCCACGAGAAAGCAAATAGGCCGCGGCAGGATCCAGGGTAGCACCGACCAACACGGCCATTTGCCTGACCCGGTCGACGAAGGCCTTGGTGCCGGCAACGGCGCCTGCGGTCAAATCCGAGTGACCGCCAAGATACTTTGTGGCACTGTGCATTACTGCATCAATCCCGTGAGCAATTGGCTTCTGCAGGATCGGGGTCGCGAATGTATTATCGACGATTGAAAGGAGGTCCGCTCTCCGGGCCGCTTCGGCCACTTGATCCAGATCAACAATTCGATTGATTGGATTTGCCGGAGTTTCGAACCAGAAGACTCGCGTTCGTTCTCCGGCAATCCCAGTTAGGCGGCTTACTTCAGCCAAGCTAATAAAGCGCCCTTGAACTCCAAATTTGCTCAGCAGCTTGGTTAGGATTTTTACCGTTCCGCCGTAAATCGAATCGCACGCAACCACTTCATCGCCCGACTCGCACACGGCCGCCAAAGCGCAAAAAGTAGCGGCCGAACCGGATGCCGTAACAACACAAGCTTCGGCCCCTTCTAGCTCGGCAATCTTCCTCTCGACCTCTGTGACGGTTGGATTCGCGTAGCGTGAATAGAAGTAGGCCTCCGGCAATTCACCGCGCGCATACCGCCGCATTTCGTCGAAGCTTTGAAAACTGAATGTGGACGAATGAAAAACAGGCGAGACCACCGCGCCGAAAGGTTGTTCCTCCGGTCGCTCTCCACCATGAACCGCAATCGTCGCGGGGGATTGTTGAACTGCTTCGGTAGGTATTTCAGCTGCCATTCGATTAGCTCCTGTCAAGAGATGACAGAGTTCTGCGTTTCCGAGTGCGCAAGCTTAGCAAATTACAGAATCCCCGCCCAGCCGAATGAGGCGACAGGCGGTACCTCTACGGTCAACGCCACTAAAGCGGTTGACAAATCCTTGAGCTAGACTTGAACCGGCCCGTACTGGTTGGCATGAGGAAAAAAAGGGCCCTAAATCAGGCCTCAGAGCAGGGCGAGAAGTCTTTTGGTACGCTCGGCAACCTCATTAGGGTTTGCGAGGAGTGCGCTTATTACAGCGATAGCATCCGCGCCGGATTTGAATACCTCCAGAGCGTTCTCGTGGCTGATACCTCCAATGGCAACGAGGGGGAAATCGCCAATGGCATCGCGCACATTCCGCAAACCGTCTAAACCGAGCACCGGTTCGGAATCACTCTTTGAGGAAGTGGCGAAGATCGGACCGATTGCCAGGTAATTCACTGGCAACCGGGCGGCCCGTCGGGCCTGTTCAACGGTATGAGTGGAGACGCCGATGATTGCTCTGTCACCAAGGAGGCGACGGGCGGCCTCTGGGGGGAGATCCTCCTGGCCGAGATGAACACCATCAGCTTCAAGAGCCACCGCTATATCTACCCGATCGTTTATTACGATCCGTACGCCGCGCTGGCGCGCGATATGCGAGGCCTCCTCCGCCTGTTTGAAAAACTCGCGCGGCGTCAGATTCTTTTCGCGGAGCTGAATTAAGTTCGCGCCGCCGTGGCTGAGCCTGATTACCTGCTCAGCGTGAGACAACCCGGAGAGCCGCACGTCAGTGAGGGGATAGATCCTGGTTTCACGCAAAAGCATTGGGAGATCACGGACACTTTGGAAGTTCATTCTGGCTAAGATTCTTTTCGCTTTGGCCTTTCGTTCGCGCGAAGCACGCGCTTACGCAGGCGTATCGCCCTGGGAGTGACTTCCACCAGCTCATCGGCGGCAATGAATTCGAGGGCCTGTTCGAGTGAGAGTTCTTTTATTGGGACGAGACGCATAGCCTCATCAGCACTGGCAGCCCGCATGTTGGTCAGTTTCTTTTCTTTAATTGCGTTCACGTCAAGGTCAACGGACCGGGCGTTCTCGCCCAGAACCATCCCTTCGTAAACTCTGGTACCGGGACGAACAAACAGCGAGCCCCGCTCTTGCAGGTTGTAAAGCGCATAAGTAGTTGTTTCGCCCGTCCGATCAGCAACCAGGGAACCGGTAGAACGACCTCCTAGAGCTCCCTGCCATTCATCCCAGCGCATAAACATCGTGTTGATCAGGCCTGTCCCTTTCGTTTCAGTTAGGAATTCACTGCGAAAGCCGATCATGCCTCTTGAGGGCGTGTCGAATTCGAGACGCACGCGACCCGTTCCGTGATTCACCATCTTGGTCATTTGACCCTTGCGGCGACCGAGGGCTTCCGTAACAACCCCAATGAAATCCTCCGGACAATCGATCACCACCATCTCAATCGGCTCGAAAGTCTGACCATTCGTCTCTTTGGTAATTACCTCCGGCTTCGATACCTGCAGTTCATATCCTTCCCGACGCATCATTTCAATCAAAATGGCAAGTTGCAGCTCGCCTCGACCGGAGACCTTAAACTGATCGGCCGATTCTGTTGACTCGACCCGTATCGCAACGTTGCCTAATATCTCTTTATCGAGCCGCTCCTGAAGTTGGCGCGAGGTCACGTATCGCCCTTCCTTGCCAGCAAACGGGGAATTGTTCACGCCGAAGATCATCGAGATCGTTGGCTCGTCGACTGCGATTACCGGGAGCGGCTGCGGATTGTCAGCCGACGTGATCGTGTCGCCGATCTCGATATCTTCGATACCAGCCAGCGCCACGATCTCTCCCAGACCGGCCCGGTCGACAGGCTCGCGCTTGAGACCCTCGAAAACGTAGAGTTGTGAAATCCGCACCTTCTTGATCGAGCCGCCGCGTTTCACTACTACCACTTGATCGCCAATCGCCAGTTCACCGGAGAAGATGCGGCCGATGGCCAAGCGCCCGACGTAGTCGTTGTAATCAAGATTGGCCACCAACAGTTGGAGTGAGTCAGCTCGTAACGCCTGAGGCGCCGGAATGGTCTCTACAATTTGGTCAAACAATGGCCGCAGATCCTCTGAGTGATCGGTCAAATGTTTCTTCGCCATTCCGACGCGGGAAATGGAGTAAAGGATAGGAAACTCAATCTGCTCGTTGGTCGCGTCGAGATCAAGGAACAGCTCATAGATTTCGTCAACAACTTCCGCCGGTCGCGCGTCATGTCTATCGATCTTGTTCACGACCGCGATTGCGGGAAGGCGGGCCTCGAGGGCCTTGCGGAGCACAAATCGCGTCTGAGGCAAGCATCCTTCCGCGGCGTCTACTAACAACATCACGCCATCAACCATCTTCAACACCCGCTCAACCTCGCCGCCAAAATCCGCGTGGCCAGGAGTGTCGACGATATTAATCTTCACGTCCCGATAACGTACCGCGGTGTTCTTCGCCATGATGGTTATGCCGCGCTCTCGTTCTAAATCCATCGAATCCATCACCCGGTCGCGCACCTGTTGGTTGTCGCGAAATGTCCCGGATTGTCGCAGCATGGCATCGACCAACGTGGTCTTGCCGTGATCGACGTGAGCGATAATGGCGATATTGCGAATAGCTCTTGGTTGTTGCGGCATACGTTTGCACAGGTCCGATCAGCCCCTCTCAGATAAACTTTACAGCTTAGCATTTACAGCATAACACTCGTCCCCATCAATAAAATAACTTGCCTGGGCGGATCGAGGTCTAAGACGGCACCTAGTCAGGCATTTGATTCTTGAGGACCCTCGGACAGCCACGAGTCACCTTCTTGATCAAAAACAAAAGGAACGACGAACTTCGTTTGAAGTATTCGTCGTTCCCTTTGAGAAGGCTTTGAGAGCCTTCAGAAGTTGGTGTGCGCCAACTGAACGTTGCAGATGTAACCTGCTGGTTCGACCTATCTCTTCTTTGCGGCCTTCTTGGTGCCGCCTTTCCCTGCGCCCTTCTTTGCGCCACCCTTTTTCGATGCGGACTTCTTTCCACCTTTTTTAGTTGCCATAGCTTCTAGGTGCTCCTTTTTTTCAAGTTTGGGGTTTTTTTCATTCTGACCACAAGATGCTGTGCTTAGTTTGGTCTTGTGGGCTAGCGTAAACGGCGCACAACATCTTGTTATATAAACGCAAATGAAGCGGATGTCAACAACTTATTACGGTTAGAGTGAAAAATATTTCCACCCGCTTGGCGTGTGAGGTTACGCGTAGCGCCCGGGTGTTGCCCTCTTCATCATGATCTGTGACGATAAGAATGATCATGATTGATCGAATATTGATCTGCAGTTAAGGGAAGCGGTGCGTCATCTGCGAGTAGAGGTGAAAGGCTGAACTCGAGTGACAACCTATGCAGTCACGATGAAGTTTTTATCTGAAGAGCGGTGTGAAGATCCATTGATCGTGACGATCAATTCCGTAGTAATGGAGGACAGAATTGTGCTGACTGCGGCTGGTTACCCCGACAAAAGGTCCACTCGAATCTGCAGATACGTCTCCCTCACTTCGTGTGGGTCGATCCGAGTCGGTCCCCACCAAGTTGATAAGTTGAGGGGCTGCAAATTGTTGTAACTGGGCCATTTGTTGTTGCTGAGGTTGGGGCAGAAAGTTCCCTGCATACACCATCACCGAGCGTTGGAAGTCGATCAGTTCTTGCGAACGCGGACGGACCAATCTCCATTCACCAGAGGTGGAAAGCGAATCCCGTGCGGCACTGGCGCGCAAGATCTGACGCTTCTTTGAGCCTCCCGGTACAGGTATTCCTTCCAGCAGTTGATCGATTGATGTGGGCAGAGATTGATCGCCAACGCCGCGACCAGTAGTCGAACGGTGAAGGTAGTAATCGCGAAGGGCGTCCGCGACTTGCTCACCGCGAAATATAGTTTCCTTCTCACGTTCGCGTTGGGCTTGTTGGCGAATACTCGGCGCTGCTGCAGTCGCGAAGAGCGCGAGCAGGGTCATTAAGGCGAGGAGCGCGACTAAAGTGTAACCGGCCTCAGAAGACCGCGAGTGGGTGGAATCGCGGCGTTCAGCGACTTGCCAGCGACCGATGAGCAGACGGCATATCTTGTGGTGTGGTCCTCTAAGGCTCATCATCTTCACTATCAACTTTCGGTGTCGGACGGGACCGCAGACCAAATCCCGGGTTCTGATCGGTTGCCATTACCAGGGTGTGTTTGATCTTCAGAGTCGTATCAACGAGAACGAGCTCTCCGTCCGAGATGCTGGTTAAGCGGAACCTTCCACCAAGAACGTCACCCCGCTGCACGTTAAGAATCTCTCTGCTACCTTTGTCCTGAAGGATCGCCGTGTCTAGCCTCCGCTGCGTTCCAATAATTCCGATATAGGTGTAATTCGGAGTCGGCGCCGGGCTCACATTGAGCATGGTTGCGTTTGAATAGAGCTTGCCATCTGGAGATCTTACAACCACTTGTCTGGCACCGGCGTTGGCAATCATTGCCGCCGGCACAGTCGCAGACAACTGCTGCGGGGTTACAAATCGCGTCGGCAATTCGCGTCCGTCAACCGTTATGCGCACCTCCGGTGTAAACCTGTCACCTGTGACTTCGACTGTAAAATCGTTGGTCCTGGCATAAACATTTGAGGGTGAAACGGTCGCCAGCAGCACCGGAGGCGGGGGAGTTGGCGGCGGGGTGGGCACCGAGGTCACAGCCACCGGGATTGGCTTTTCGTAATAGACAAATATGTTCCGTCTGGCCTCTGCTACGGATGGTAATGTCGCCGGGTAAGACACCGGACGTAGCTCTTCGTGCGGTGGAGTCTTGAGTTCGTCGCCCCTTTGTAGGGGTGCAGGATTCACTGCCGTTCGGTCCCCTGGAGTCGGGTTGGGATTCTGAGTGTTTCGATTGCCTGTAGGCTTTGAGCTTCCCCTAAAGCCAAAGAAAGTCCACCAGAGAAAAAGAACAGCCACAAATCCAAGCGCCAGTGCCCAGACCAATTTCTTGCGCTCACTCGGATTATTGATGTCGGTGATCTGCATAATCAGTGCTTTACTGCAAGACAGCGCCGCTCTCACCGTTCGCACGCTGAAAGTAAGTCGCCATGTCCAAACGTAAACTCACGAGCGAACCGCGCGCCCCGCTGGTTGAGGCGCTCTCGGCAGTATTTGTTTCAGTCGCTCGTTCCAGTTCAATCGCGTTGATAATGATGAATTGTTTGCTCGCCTCTAGGCTGCGAATGAAGCGGCGAAGGTTCTGGTAAGATCCCTCAACAGTCAGACTGACGCCAATCCCGGGATAAACACTCTGCCACTTGGCGCTCGCCGACTTTGACCCGATAGTGCTTCTCTTCGAATCAAGGGATTCAAGCGGGGTATAAGACGGCCCTGAAGTGTTACGCAGTCCATTCTTGCGGATCGATTGGTTAAGTTCATCATATAGACGCATTCGACCCTGGTTACGGTTCGGTAGGCGATTGTCCTCGAAATCGTCCAGGCTCTCAGTAATCTTGTCGACAGAAGACTGAGTATCCTGTCCTTGACGCATCAAGTCCAGCGAGCTACGTAACTGGTTCTGTAAGCGTGAGCGTTCTAACTGGCGCGCTCGGAGATGGGATCGCGCTGGTATCAAAAAATATACGTAGCTCAGTAGAACCGCAAGGAGGATTACCGCACTTCCCCCGACTGCGATAATCTCAGCCACCCCAAACACGCCACTTCTGCGGGACTTCCGGATGCGCTGAAGTTTCAGCTTAATATCGTGGCGACGAGTTGGGGTTGGAGTCCCTGCTAATTCATCGCTCATCTTGGCCTCCCTTCTGAAGGGCTGGCCGAACTCTCAACTGAAGCGAGAGCAGCAGCTTTATCGTCGGAAGATGCAGAACCAGCGCGCGGACGGTAGAGCACAGATAGCTCATATTCGGTGCCGCTCTCTCCTCTTCCTTTTTGCAAATTCTGAGAACGCAGCTCCGCCTGTAAAATACCTGCCCGATCCATATCCGCAATCATTTCAGTTATTGTGGAAGGTGCTTTGCTGACTACTGTGAGATCCAGTTCTGCGAGCGTCTGGTCACCTCGGGTGGCAACAGCCCGAACACTGATTCGAGTGACTCTTACACTTCCCGGCAAGGCAAATTCCAGGTCCGCTAGTAGACGCGACCAGGAAAAGCGCTTGCGATCGACTAGTTCGTGCGCGGCCCCTAGGGTGTTTCGTTGCTCGGCCGTCAGCGCGGTTCGCACTTCTTCGGCTTGCTTTTGAAACGCTTGTGCCTGCTGGTTAAGGTTATTGATGTCGCCCTGGACAGCTTTGGACTGCGCATTCGCCTGGGCGGTCGCACGTATGATAAGGACAAAAGCCACCAGTGAAACGCACAGGACCAGAATCGTCACAGTCCAGGGCAACGCACGATTGTTAAAGGGTTTGCCAGCAAGGTTGAGTTTCGTGGACATCAGAGTGAACTTCTTCTTTCGAGGCCGGTCGTCAACGCAACTAGAAGAGAGCATACACGCCCCTCCCAAAATGGTACAACCGCACCTAACTTCAAGCGGCGGCCGCTCGGGTAGGCTTTACACGCTGGAAAGCCAATGTCGTTTCATAAAATCTGATGACGAAAACAGATTCTAGACTGCAAAGAGGAGGGTTGGTGGGGTTCATATCTGCGTCTCGGAGGCAAGGGGCCTTCGGTCGCCGCAAACGAATAGGCGATAGGCGCAAATGGGGTCTCGGCCGTTACGCTTGGCGCGATACAGAGCCGCATCGGCCAGTTCGACTAAATGGATCACTCAGGACCAGTAGTCTCAAAGGTCAGGAAGGGCGGTTTACCCGCGCCTGCCTTTCGGGATAGTCACGCGGGGGTAAACCACCCTTCCCAACCTGCAAATTTATTCAGCATGAGAGACAGACCAAAAAAGACTGAATGTCTAACCGCTCTGATGCGAACCCAGATGGTAGCTGGAACCTGTGGCGCACTGCTTGTAGCCGCCTTCGCTTGCTTCTATAATCTGGAGGTATAGCCAAATCCTACTCGAGAACCCTGAGGCGCATTGTGCGCTCCTCGCAAGGCAATGGCATCATGAAGTGAGTTCGCATTGATGGAGTCCACAACAGCTACTTGTTCAGAGCTGATTGCCAGTCTCTCGGTAGAGCGAGTGGCCGTGGCTAATTTACCTACCGAATGGGGCGAGTTTAAAATCGCCGGCTATCGTTCACTCATAAGTGATGAGGAATTTGTAGTTCTCTTCAAGGGGGAAATGCGTCGCGAGATCTCCACGCTGGTACGCATTCACTCCCAGTGTCTGACCGGCGACGTCTTCAGTTCCACAAAATGCGACTGCGGGACGCAACTCCACCGGACAATGCAAATGATCCAGGACGAAGGCCGGGGGGCGGTAGTTTACCAACAACAAGAAGGACGGGGCATCGGCATCCTCAATAAGATCCGAGCGTACGCCCTTCAGGACGAAGGTGCTGATACGGTTGAAGCCAATGAGCAGCTAGGCCTTGCCGTCGATTTGCGCGAGTACAGGCAATGTGCTGAAATCTTATTTGACCTAGGTCTTTCCCAGGTTCGTGTCATCTCAAATAATCCACTCAAATTGCGCGCCCTCCAAGAAGCAGGGCTGAACATCGTCGAAAGGGTTTCCATTCAAGTTGAACCGACCGAAAGCGCAGTTGGCTATCTGCGGACAAAGAAAGAGAAGCTGGGGCATTTGCTATAGGTGATGGCCAACCAGAAGCGCCTGTAAAAAGGGCAGACTCTGGTAAGCTCATCCCGAAATCACTTTTAGAGTGCCCCACCAAATGGTCGAACATAACTTCCGACTAATCCTACTTTTGGTTCTTCAAATTCCGAATTATTTCGCGGATCTGCTCAGCGTCTTTGGCGGAAGGCACAAGCTTAAGATAGGTTTCCAGTTCCTTAATGGCGCGCTTTGTGTCACCTCGGTCGTTATAGATCGCCCCCAAATACCGATGAGCTGAGTTGGCCTCATCACCGCCGATGCTAAGCGCACGCAGCAACTCCTTCTCCGCCTCTTCGTATCTCTGAGAGTTGGCCAGAGCTCGCCCAAGATAGTAGTGAGCCAATGCCGAGCCGTCATTCACTTGCGTCGCATGCCGTAATTCTGGTTCAGCATCCTTGTACCGCTTCAGGTGAACCAGCACGATGCCGTAATTGAGTCGCAGGCTGAACCCATCGGGAGAAAGCTTCACTGCGGAGCGAAATACCGCGGCCGCCTTATCGAGTTGGCCCGTCTTCCAGTACTGAATGCCCAGTTCATTAAGCGCCAGGAGGAAATCAGGGTGGAGGGAAAGGGCCTCCTTTAATTGTTCGATCGCTTTCTTGGTATCGCCGGCTCGTGCTGTGGCGAGCGCCGTCTCGTATAGATCAACTGCCGGTTTGGGCACCGCTGCAATAGCGGCGTCAATAACCTTCGACTTTCCATTGCCGCTTACCCGTTTTAGTCGAAGCTGTATTTGTAAACTATACGTGCGCGTTAACTGGGCAATGTCAACCGTCTCATTCACGGGTTCATACTCTTTTCCAGCTTCTACGCTGATGACATATGATCCGATTGCTATGCGGCGAAAAGAAAAAGCTCCGCTGTCATCTGTCAAGGTAAAGAAATCGCCAATCCTGAGACCGGTGAGTCTTACTCTTAGGCGTTTGTCCATGGTGCGGCCAGAGGGGTAGTAAATGCGACCCTGAATTGTGCTCTGACCACCTGATCCGGGAGAGCCTGGGTCAGGATCAATCCCGCCCATCTGACCTTTCACCACGCCAGGCAGAAGAGCGGAAGGGAACATGAGACAGAAGAGAAGAATGATACTTCGCTTATCAAATGAGAAGAGTTTAGGAGCCATGGTTGTGCTACTCCTTTTAAACGGCTCGGAAAGCCGGGCAATGGGTGACAAAGGTGAGTAATAAACGGCCTGTATTATAACGCAAAAAGGGGAAGCCGGCACGAGAGTTTCCGCCCGTCCATCGACCCTTCAGCGCTCACTGAATGCCCGATCCGAACAGCCTTTGCCCAACAATAGGGAGGTCGCATATGATATGTGGCCTCTCCGCAATCTTTAGGGACTCACTCTGGAGGAAATCATGAAATGTACGCTTCTAGCTTTATTAGTGCTCTCGGTAGTCCTGATGGGGTCTGCCTCGCTGGCGGCTGATGAGAAGAAACCGGCTTTAAGCGCGGCTGAGATCATCAGCAAACACCTCGAGGCCGCTGGAGGCAAGGAAAAGCTTTCGCAGATAGAGTCGCGTATCGCCATTGGAACGATCAGGAAGGAAAACGATCCTGAAGTAAACATGGCCATTATGTCCGAAGCCAATCGCCTTGCAGCAGCCTTCCTTTTTCCAAGCTACGACTGGAGGTTAGGATATGACGGAAGCAAGACAGTTTTCCGGCCCCAACTTCCCCGCATCTACAGTGTGATTGAAGCCAAATATCGAGAGATGATGGCCTCCGGTCTAATGTTCAACAACATCTCACTCTACAACCTGCTCCTTCAATCGAGTGATAAGGTGAAATTTGAAGCCAAAGGAACGAAAAAGATGCGGGGTCGTGACGCCTATGTGGTCGAAGTAAAACGTCCCACAGGAGATTGCGCGTTTACTTTGATACGCAGAGTTTCATGTGGGTCCGCTCGGATTATGGGAAGATACACATTTCTCAAGAAATAAAGCCTTTCACTAACGAAGTCGTTCCCCATGGTCAGGACGAGTTGACGGTGGATTTCTATATTGAGACTTCGGATTTCAGAGATGTAAATGGCGTCAAACTCCCCTTCAGATTTGAACTACTCGTTACCATTCCCATCCTGCGCCAGAAAACAAGTGGAACCATCACGGGTATAATTAGCGCGTACCGGCACAATGAGCCTATTAGTCCGGCAATGTTTCAGTGATGCTCCTCAAGAAAAAAGGACGAAGCACATCGCACCTAACGATGTTCTGGTCCTTGTCTATATCTTCAAATCGTCCTCAATCGGAAGCGCGCTGATACCAAACAATGTGATCACCATCATTGGGACGCTCTGAGTATACAACCGTAAGGTAGTCAATTGAATGCATCCGCGAAAAGGGGAGTTCCAGTAGCACATTATTTGAGAGCATCACCCCGCCCGGCCGCAGCATGCGCTCGACGTTAGCCATCCCGAGACTCTGCTCAAAAGTGTCGTAATAAACGAAAATGTTGGTGGCGATTATGAGGTCAAAGCGATCTCTGGCAGGAAGATCAAGGTGTTGCAGCACAATGTTAAGATCGATTGGGGTAATTCGTGCGGCAATACCGGGATGAATACTTACTGCACGAATCTTCAATTCACCCGCGCTGGCTGGGATTGCCACGGGCGGCACCGTAATTCCGATCTGATTTCCAAAATGTTCCCAGAAGCGTACGGCCGCAGGTTTCCACTGTGCCTGAGGATCGCGGGGCAGTTGAACCACATAGGGGTGTCCACGTCGCGCGCGTT
This sequence comes from Pyrinomonadaceae bacterium, assembly GCA_013817595.1. Taxonomy (GTDB): domain Bacteria; phylum Acidobacteriota; class Blastocatellia; order Pyrinomonadales; family Pyrinomonadaceae; genus PSRF01. The sequence goes on from JACDCK010000003.1 coordinate 29,148, forward strand.
TTTGGGCCAATTCAAGATGATGATTTACTCGCGGACTCAAATCGAAAGTTGTCACTTGCAGGGCTTCGGGTTTCGCGAGGCCAAGGCGCGATAAAGTGTCGATGATAGCGAAGGGCTGAATCGTCTGTTGAGGGTAGAAGTCGTAACCTTCTTGCTTGTCCGCAAAGTCCAAACCCGGTCCAATAATCGCTATTCGACGTATGCTGCCTGCTCCCAACAATCCACGGCCTTGCATAGCTTTAAGCGATTCTTCTAAGGCGAAGTTGGGCAGGAGAGATGTGTCCGAGGAAAGTCCTCGGGTGCGATAGAGACGTGACCGTTCAGCAAATTCCTCAGTCGTACTAGCCAAGAGTCGAGCGGCCTCCAAGGTCCTATCGTGACCTGCTCGCTCATTCAAAACACGACTTACACTAGCTAGTAAATATTTGTTCAGCTCAGCACGACCCGCCGGCGTATTAAGATTATGGCCTCGCTGTTCAATGAGCAGCCGGCGCGCAAACAGCAGTCGCTCGTTTCTGCCAGCCGCTGACAGGGCTCGGATTAAATCGTCGATGCGCCGACGAATGATTGACGAACCCGAGGATCTAAATCGGTTGCCCGCAGAGGATGTGCTGTCCTGTTTGATCTCTGCTAACTCCTTCGCGGTGATCCGCGGCTGCTTTGTGTAAGAGATGCCGAACAACAAGAAATTTACGAGCGAATCTTCGTCTCCTTGCGCCAGGCGAACGCGGATCTCGCTATCCCGGCCCCTCACCCAATTTGGCCAAGCCTTGGCCAGTTCGCCGGGGTTCTTACTCCTTAGGTCGGTCGGTAAGGCTTCAGCCAGAGCTTCCAAAATCAGTTGAGACTCGGTGTAACCGACATACCTTACGCCCGGAAGAGAAGTTTGACCTGAAAGCGAGAGGGCTAGAACCATCAGAAGGGAGAATCCAGCCACAATGCGATTGCTAGCGCGAATCTTAGACATAACCCTTTGCCAAACTGGAACTGAACTACATTCTTCCCCACTAACTCTAACTCAAAGGCCTTGAGTGCTTCAAAATGACGACTACAAATCAGGATTTCCCGGAGCTTACGGAAAAGAGAATAGATGCTGGGAAAACTTCTTACGCAGCTGCAACCAGCGTGCTCTGGACGGCTCAATGTGTCACGACCAACGTTAATGCCGCACCACGATCCGCCGCGATTAACGCTGGGGAAACCACCAAAAAAAAGGGGAGCCAAAGGCTCCCCTTAAGAATAATCATTCTTTCTCGAAAGTTAGAAGATAAACTTCGCAGCCAGTTGCACGTTGCGACGCCCGTCGCGGGTTGCAAAGACAGGATCGCTGCCGGGCGAGAAGAACGCACTACCATAGTCAATAAAGAGATTCGCATGGTTGAAGACGTTGAAGACTTCAGCCCGAAGCTGGAGATTCACTCTCTCGGTCAAGTGAATTCTCTTGTAGAGTCCCGCCGTGACATCCCAGAAACCCGGTCCAACAAATTGGTTCCGTCTGGTCATATTCGATGGGAAAGGCCCGAAGTTGTAGTTTCCCGTCGGGCCCGCGGGCGTGGGCGTGGTCTGATTAGTAGTATCCACCAGCACGAACTGATTGGGTTCTCCCGTGGTTGGTGGGTTACTGCGGTTTACCACTAGCGGACCTGATGGCGTCAGGCGCGCAACCGCAGAGGTGGCGAACGTAGAATCATAGATTGTGAATGGATACCCCGATCTCATGTTGACGATCGTGTTCAAGCTCCAGCCACCGAGAGCGTGTTTAGCAGCCGCATTGCTCGAGTTCTTGTAGAAGGGCACCTCATAGTTGAGACTACCTGCGAAGCGGTGCCGCACATCGAAGTCAGCCTTACCATAATCGAGCTGTGGATTGAAAGTATCGGTAAAACCAAGATTGAAGAAGCTATTGTCAGAGAACGTGGAGCTAAGGTTATCCCGCGCCACGGAATAGGTGTACCGGGCGGTGAAAGTCGCGCCCGTGTTACGCACGTTGTTGCTCTCAAGCGAAGCCGTCAGCCCACGGTAGTTAGAGCGCCCCAGGTTGCCGCGGGTATTGATACTCGTGGCTACTCCGTTGCAGCGGGTGGTTAGGGACCCGGGGTTAGTGGCTGTGGGTCTAATCGCACCGACGGTAGAGCCGCCGAGGAAGACCGTTCCACAACCTAAGCGGTTGATGTCGCCGATTGAGTAGAGACTTCTACCTGCCGAAGCTGAATACTCGAGCGATGCCACTGTGCTTCGAGCGATCTGGCGTTCAAAACTCAAACTCCAGAAGTGAGCGTAAGCGTTGCGGATGTTCTCGTCGATATGCCGCGCGGACACGGCGGTTAATGTTCTCGGCGGTCCAGTTCCCGCAAACGGTCCCAAGTTCGCGGAAGATATAGGAAGTGTTGACACATCTCCCGCCGTGATTACGCCGGAGGTGTTCACAGTGTTAGCCGTAAGCGCGACGACCGCGTAGTTTGGCGGATTGAACAGCGCGTTAAAGGTAACATTCCCGAAGTTGCGCTCGTAAGCCAGACCATAGCCGCCACGGAGGCTCGTCTTACCGTCGCCGTTGATATCCCAGGCGAAACCGAGGCGTGGAGCAAAATTGTCCAGGTCTTTTCCCCAGAGCGCGCCGACGGCGCTGTCAGGGGCGCGTTGGTAGCTCCCGTTGCGAATTCGCTCAAAAAGGTTATTTCCTGACCCGTAATAGAAGTTCGCGTCGAGACCGGGGTCTTGAGCATTGTGTTGCACGCCGTAAAACTCATAGCGTAAACCAAAGTTCAAGGTGAGCCGCGGTGTATAGCGAACCGAGTCGTTGACGTAGGCCGCCCACTCCGAATACCTGTTGCTGCGTGAAAACGCGGGCGGACCCGCAGGAAGCGGTACTGTTGTCAGGTTTGGCGCCAAGGTAGGGAATCTGCCACCGGGATCAATTGCTACACTGAATGCAGAGAGATTCCCGGTTACCAGGTTGCTCAATGCTTCTGGGTTATTCGAACCAAGCGTTTGCACCGAATTCAGGTACGCGCCGAAGGTTTTGTTGTCGCGCATGTGGATGACCTGGCCGCCGAAGCGCCAGTTGTGCTTGCCCGAGTTATAGCTCATGTCCTGGTTAAGCTGATAGACGTTCTGCGCGCCGGCGAAGGGAATGGCACTGCCGGGGGAGAATGGCAAGTAACCTGGGAAGCCAATCCGGATGCCGGAGATCCTCGTGGATCCGCCCGCCAGAGTATAAAGCGTTGGTCCAGGAGGTTGATCGCCGAGCGGTTGGCCACCGTTCAAGCGATTGAAGCCCACTTTGCTCTGCGACACAAAATTCGACGAGAGCGAGTGGGTCAAGTTCAGTACGAAGTTCTGATTGAAGTTGAAAGAGCCGGTGTTGAATCCCTCCCACGGGCTGGAAGCATTCGTACCTATCGCGTTTACTTGATCTTGCAGAGCGTAACGACCATAGAGCTGAGTCTTGTCACTCAGATTGGCGTCTATCCGGATCACGGTCTGCAAATCGTTTTGAGGTGTGCCGCCTCCCACATCCTGTGGTGTGGAATAGGTTACTTCTCCAAAAGCCGGAGTGCCCCCTGGAAGAGCCGAGAAGGCGTTGCCACCCGGGCTGTTGGGAGTAGGAACGAAATTGGCCGGACCAAAAACTGAGACTACCTGGCTAACAGTAAAGATTCTGCCGGTGATGGGCGTTGTCGTCTGATAGCCGCCCAGGAAAGCACGTGTTGTGGGAGAGGTTAGAGCAATCAGTTGCGGCGTAGGCACAAAGGCGACCGAAGCGCCTCCGCTACGCACTCTGATCCATTCCGTGTTGTTAAAGAAGAAGAGCTTGTTCTTGAGAATTGGGCCACCCACCGAGTAGCCAAACTGGTTGCGTGTGAAAACCTGCCTGGGAATGTTACGCGCGTTGTTGTCAAAACCATTCGAAGCAAGCCGCGAGATGCGGTTGAAGCCATAGCCCGTACCGTGGAACTCGTTATTGCCCGCGACGGTTGCAACATTAACGATACCGCCGGAAGCGCGGCCGTATTCGGCTGAGAAGTTCCCGGTGATGACGCGGAACTCTTGGACGGAATCGAGCGGAACAAGTTGTCCTATTCCCGCGTTGAAATTGTT
>JACDCK010000287.1 GCA_013817595.1 Pyrinomonadaceae bacterium
GCCTCACTTGGTGGCGATCAGCCAGCCACGTTCAGCTTACAGTGAACAGTTTCGTTCCCTTCGTACTCGGATACTGCAAGCCGGTGAACGCCTGCAGATGCGTGCCTTCGTCATTACCAGCTCGGGAGTTGGTGAAGGCAAAACTTTGACTGCGCTTAATCTTGCCTGGCTGTTGGCCCAAAGCGAGGGAGTGCGGGCTTTGATAATTGATAGTGATCTGCGTCGACCCTGCGCCACTGATTACCTTGGTATTGAGGCACCAGTTGGGCTTTCAGAGGTGCTCGGCGGCCAGATCAGCCTGCAACAAGCCATCGTGCGCCTGGACCCTGCGGGGCTTTATCTTTTGCCCGGAGGAAGAGCTCGCGATGATGTCGCCGAACTGCTTTCCGGCCCCACCTTCGCGCGGGTGATCACGGAGGCGCGCCGCATGTTCGACTACATCATTATTGACGCTCCGCCGTTGGGAATCTTTACCGACGCTAACGTCCTGATCAGTAGAGCAGATGGAGCGCTGCTGGTAGTTCGGGCCGGGAAGACGCGCTATTCCCATATAGACAAGTTGCTGGAGCAACTACCGAAGGAAAGAGTCCTGGGTGTGATCCTCAATCGCACGGAAGATCAACCTGATGCCAGCTCCTACTACTACCAGCAGAGATACTATCGCCGTGATCGTGGGCTGCCTGCGGAGAATGCAGGGACCCTCACAGGAGAGAGTGAGAAGGAGGTTGCAATCGTCAGTTGAGAGCGTCACGTTTCAATGCCCGCACTGGTCTGCTGCTTCTCGCCGAAGCCACGGTTGTTTTTGGTGCGATCGTGGCCGCTGTGTATCTGCGGCTTGGAGTTGAAGATGCGAATTACGAGCTGATGTTGCGTCAGGGACTTCTCAAAGCCGTAATCGCTACGCTTTTCTGTTTGACCGCCTTTTATTTATTCGATCTCTATGATTTCATCGTCATGCACGATCGCCGAGAGCTGCTGCTGCGCTTGGTGCAAGCTCTTGGTCTTGCGTGGATTGCCCTGGCCCTGGCCTTCTACGCTTTTCCCCAATTAATGTTAGGGCGCGGTATCTCCCTGATTGCTTTGCCTCTGGCTTTGGCACTAATGCTTAGCTGGCGGCTTTCGATTCACTGGTTCTTAGGACATCCGGCTTATGGCGAACGGATTCTAATAGTCGGCTCGGGCAATCTGGCGGTGGAAGTCGCTCGTGAGGTTCTCGAAAGACCGGACGCGGGTTACCGCATCATCGGGTTTGTGGGCACTGATTCCGAGCTGCTTGGAAAGAGCTTAATTAATCCGCGAGTAATTGCAGTGACATCCGAGCTCGCACAGGTAGTGAAACGCGAAAACATAGATCGCATCGTGGTGGCTATGGGGGAGAGACGTGGGCAGTTACCAACGGAAGAGCTGCTGCGGTTGAGTATGGCCGGGATAGTGGCTATTGAGGAAGGAGCCTCTTTCTCCGAGCGGTTAACGGGTCGGGTCTCTTTGAACATGATTCGCCCATCGTGGTTGATCTTTTCGGGGCGCGGCAGAGAGGCTCGCATCTCCGGGATCACGCGGAGTGTAGTGCACCGGTTCGTAGCCTTGATTGGCGCCATCCTCTCATTGCCGATCGTGCTGCTCACGGCCATTCTAATTAAGTTGGATTCACGCGGTCCGGTCTTTTACAAGCAGGAGCGGGTGGGCAAGAGTGGCCACCCATTTACGCTCGTGAAGTTTCGTTCCATGAGAGTGGACGCGGAGCAAGCAGGTCCTGTATGGGCGAGCGAAGGCGATGATCGAGCTACGCGTCTGGGCCGAATCATTCGGAAGATTCGCGTTGATGAGATCCCACAATTTTGGAACATACTTCGTGGTGAGATGAACTTCGTTGGGCCTCGCCCGGAACGGCCGCATTTTGTGGCCCAGCTGGCTCAGGAAATCCCCTTCTACGAACAGCGTCATTTGATCCCGCCAGGGCTGACAGGTTGGGCCCAGATCAAATGCGCCTATGGAGCTTCCATAGAAGATGCGCGGCAGAAGCTCCAATATGATCTCTATTACGTAAAAAATCAGAGTTTGATCCTGGATTTCCTCATTCTGTTTGAGACGATCAAAATTATTCTCTTTGGACGGGGAGCCCACTAAGGCTGACGCAAGTTTTTGGAGGTTTGAAATGAAGATAGTGAACAGCAGTGTAGCGTTCGCATTCGCGGCCGCGTGTATAGTTTCCTCAGCAGCAACCGTCCTGGCGCGACCCCAGGATCCCGTCGGCAATCAGACCCGCCAAAGGGCGGCCATAAAGCCTGCTCAGGATCCGGCCAAGGCCCCGGGCCAGAAAACGAGTCCGGCCACTCCGACGAGCGATCGGCTCGAGCCCGATGAAACGTCGACCCAGCCTGGTGATGTTCCGGCTGATACGCAGGCAAACCGTCACGAACAATTATCCGAAGAGGCTGCGGTTGTTCCCTACTACAATAACTTTTTCACAACCTACCGGCTGGGTCCAGAAGACGTCATCTCCGTCAACGTTTTTGGACAGGATCGCTATTCGCGGGCAGGAATCACTATTCCGCCGAGCGGACGCATATCTCTGGCGCTCATACCCGGCGGAGTCTTCGTCAACGGCAAAACCGTGGAAGAAGTCGCTGAAATAATCAAGCAGCGATATGATGAGTACATCATCGACCCACAGGTTTCAGTATCCCTCGAGAAGGCTTCTTCATATCGCTACAGCATCATCGGTGACGTTGCCCAACCGGGAATTCGTTTGATGAGTCATCGCATGACTGTCACGGAGGCCATTGCCGAAGCCGGCGGTGTGCTGCCGACCGGCGATCGCAGCAAGGTGGTAGTGCTGCGCCGGCAGCAAAACGGGATCCTGGTACCCATAGCAGTAAACGTGTCAGCGATTTATAAGGGCAAAGCTCCCGATAGCACCTACCTCGTTCCGGGCGATCAAGTCATCGTTCCCGGCAACAAACTTAAGACCCTTCAGAAGATCATGAGCCTTACATCGATTCTCAGTTTCGCTCGCATATTCACCGGAGGCTTGCCGTTCTAGGAGGCAGGAGCAGAAGGCAGGAAGCAGAAGGCAGGAAGCAGACGGTCGCGCTTCCGGCTAGTACTACCAATTGACCAAATATGTTGCGGGCCAAACCCAAACGAAAGAGTGATCGCGGCAACCCGTCCGGCCGTTTGCCTCTTTCTGATTACTGCCGTCTGCTTACTGCGGTCTGTTTACTGC
>JACDCK010000083.1 GCA_013817595.1 Pyrinomonadaceae bacterium
ACTCGCTCGTGTAGCATTATGCTACCCAAATGATACAGATTCATGATTGTCGGAATCTCAAAAGCGAAGGTCTTATAGAGAAACACCATGTGCACTGATAGAAGGGACTTCCTGCGCTTATCGGCTGGCCTCGCAGGCTCAACCCTGCTGGGCGGAACAATTATCCGCGGCGGAACGGTCGAGCCGGAAACTTCGCAGCAACGCGAAATCCCTGAATCAATACGCAAGCTGCGACGGATGACGGACGGTATCGAGGCAATTACTCTCGACGAGCGCAAAGGGCGCATTGAAAAAGCTCGGCGCCTGATGAAAGACAACCGGATTGCGGCCATCTATCTAGAGCCCGGCTCGAGCATGTTTTACTTTACCGGCATGCGCTGGGGCTTAAGCGAGAGAATGTTTGGGCTGGTGATACCTGCGCGCGGTGAGATTGCCTGGGTTTGCCCGAAGTTTGAAGAAGAGCGCGCCCGCGAGTTAATCAGAATCGGCGAAGACATTCGCACCTGGGAAGAGGACGAGAGTCCCTACCGGAGAGTCGCCGAAATTTTCCGTGACCGCGGCTTGCGAACCGGCCGCATTGGAATGGAAGAGCGGGTCCGGTTCTTTCTCTTCGACGGGATATGCAAGGCGGCGCCTGCTTTTCAGTATGTGAGTGCCGATCCGATTACGGCGGGCTGCCGCATGTTCAAGTCCCCGACTGAACTGGCTTTGATGCAGCGCGCGAATGACATCACCATTGTCGCTTACAAGGCTACTCACGACAACATGCGCGAAGGCATGACGCAGGACGAGTTCTCGGGCAATTGCAGTGCTGCATTCAGATCGTTGGGAGTCAATGGCGGCGTCTTTTGCAGCTTTGGGAAGTACACTGCTTTTCCGCACGGCAGCAGCACGCCGCAGAAGTTGAAAGAAGGCGACGTGGTGCTGATGGACGGTGGCTGCAGCGTTGATGGATACCAGTCTGATATCACCCGCACTTTCGTGTTCGGCAAGCCGACCGAGCGGCAGCGCGAGATCTGGAATCTGGAACGGAGATCGCAGGACGCCGGTTTTGCGGCGGCAAGAGTCGGCGCGCTCTGTGAAGCCGTTGATGCCGCGGCGCGCAAAGTAATCACTGATGCCGGCTTTGGCCCGGATTACAAAGTACCCGGACTGCCTCACCGCACCGGTCACGGCATTGGTCTCGACGGTCATGAATGGACCAACTTTGTACGCGGTAACAGAACTCCGCTACAACCAGGCATGTGTTTCAGCGACGAACCAACCGTAGTGATCTATGGCGAGTTTGGGATGCGCCTGGAGGACTGTCTTTACATCACTCCGAACGGACCCAAGTTTTTCACCGCACAGAGTCCTTCCATCGATCGACCCTTCGGCTAGAAATTCAGAGCCGGAGTTCCCTTCGAGCATTCGTTAGTAAGCTCTGACGCGGATGATAAGCACATAATAAAGTCAGCCAGAGGTACTCAATGAAAATAGACCGCCGGTTGTCCGCTCCAGTACTCGCCCTTTGTCTTTCCATCTTCTATGTCTCGTTAGCGCAGCAGCCAGTTTCGCGCGGCATCACACCCGAGGACTACTACTCGTTCGAGTTTGTGGGCGATCCGCAGATCTCTCCCGATGGAAAGCTGATCGCGTACATCGTGACGAAAGTTGATCGCGAACAGAATCGTCGGACGACTTCGATCTGGATGGCGGCGACCGACGGGAGCCGTCCGCCGTGGCAGTTTACGACGAGCCCACAAGCGTCCAGTTCGCCACGGTGGAGTCCGAATGGAAGATGGCTGGCGTTTCTTTCATCGAGACCCGGCGATCCAGCTGTCCCAACTTCGGCGGCGAGCCCGGCGGCTTCGCCAATGACGGCAGCTACTGCGCCTGCGAGTGGACCGACGCCAGCTCCAACTCCTTCGCCGGCCGCTGGTGCCGCGCTGTCGGATCCACCTCGCGCGCAGGTTTACGCGCTCTCGATGAGCGGCGGCGAAGCTCAGCGAATCACGAATCTAAAGAATGGCGTGAGTACGTTTCGGTGGTCGCCCGACGGCAATCGAATAATTGTTGTCAGCCGTATCGGCCCCAGCGATGGCCGACCTGAGAGTAGGGAACGCAGTGACGTCAGGCATTACAAAACACCTCCTACAAGTTTAACGACACCGGGTGGTTCGACGACCGTCGCACGCACCTGTGGGTTGTCGATGTGAACTCCGGCAGCGCGAAACAGATTACCGAGGGCAACGACTGGAACGATAGCGACCCGCACTGGTCGCCGGATGGAACTCGCATCGCCTTTGTTTCGAATCGCACCGGGAAAGAGTATGACCTGAATCGCAATACGGACGTGTGGGTGATCTCAGCAGATGGTGGCGCTTTGACGAAGATCTCCGATCACGAGGAGGCTGACAACAGCCCGCGCTGGTCACCGGATGGAAAAACGATAGCTTATGTAGGGGTGGTCCGGCAGCGCGATCATCCCAAGATTTGGCTCGCACCTACGGCCGGTGGTGCAGCCTCGGTGCTGGCGGTAAACGGACTCTACCTGATTCCCGGCGGTCTGGAATGGGCAAATGATGGCAAGTCGCTCTACTTCGAGGCCGGCGTGAAAGGCGAAACGCATTTGTTCCGCATTGATGTGGCGAAGAAATCTGCGGTACAGGTTACGTCCGGCGCGCGGGCAATTCGTAACGTGGACTTCCACTGGCCTACCAGGACTATGGTTTACATGGTCAACGATTTCAAACACCTTGACAATCTTTACGTCGCAAATTTGAACGAGCGTGACGAGCGCAGACTGACGAATCTGAACGAAGCACTTTGGAGGCAACTACAACTGGCAGACGTCGAGCGATTCTCGTACAAAAGCGCCGACGATTGGGAGATCGACGCCTTCGTGGTTAAGCCGATTGGCTGGCAAGAAGGCAAAAAGTATCCGCTAATCCTGAATATTCATGGCGGCCCGGCGTCGATGTATGGAGTCGATTGGTTTCACGAATTTCAGATCTACGCTGCAAAAGGCTATGCGGTGCTGTTCATAAACCCGCGCGGCTCGACCGGCTATGGTCAGAGATTCGAACGCGGCATCGTCAATGAATGGGGTGGCAAGGACTACCTGGACGTCATGAATGGCGTGGATGCGGCGCTCAGGAAATTCAGTTGGCTTGACGGCGAACGCATGGGCGTGACTGGCGGCAGCTATGGAGGCTACCTGACAAATTGGATTGTGGGACACACCGATCGTTTCAAGGCAGCGGTCACCTTGCGCAGCGTGACTAACTTCGTTTCCGACGAAGGCACGCGCGACGGCGCTTATGGTCACTCGCCTGATTTTGGTGGCGACCTGTTTGAGAAGTTTGATCTTTATTGGGACCGTTCGCCCCTGAAGTATGCGAAGAACGTTAAGACGCCCACTCTAATCCTGCATTCAGACAACGACTTTCGCGTGCCGCTCGAGCAGGGTGAACAGTGGTTTCGTGCGCTTAAACACTTTGGCGTGACCACGGAAATCGTGATGTTTCCGCGGGAGAACCACAATCTCACCCGCACTGGTGAACCCAGACATCTAGTTGAGAGTCTAAACTGGCAGCTTTATTGGTTCGATCGCTTCGTGAATGGAAATGCGAACGCATTGCCGCCAAATGCGCGGTGAGCTTTTGTAACTCGCAGGTCGTTTCCTGCCGGATTGTCTGTGCCCGTCGAGTAGCTTGCGAATCCAATGTCCAGCGCCAGTACATGGGGAACGTGTCCCGAAGAGCGCCGACTTTCCTACCCTTGCGACCGCTTGATACCTCATTCTGAAGACTCGCTCTATCGCGGCGTCACCATCCACGCGTCTTCTCAAACTGTCTTTCGCTGGCTCTGTCAGATGCGCGTGGCGCCCTACAGCTATGATTGGATAGACAACGGTGGCCGCGAGAGCCCGCGTGCGCTGACACCTGCACTCGAAGACCTTGCAGTGGGTCAGGACGTGATGGAGATATTCCAACTGGCTGACTTCGCTCGCGACCAGCATCTCACGCTACGGATCAAAGCTAATTCGGGAGCTCAGCGGCTCTTTGGGGATATCGCCGTGAGCTATCTCGTCGTTGCGAAAGGCGCGAGGAGTTGTCGTCTATTGGTGAAGTTAGCTGTGCAGCACCCGCCAGGAGTGTGGGGTAAGTTGATGCGCAGTCTTCTGCCTTGGGGAGATTTGATCATGATGCGAAGGCAGTTGTTGAACTTCAAGCAGCTCGCAGAACGTCGAATTAACTAATGCACCACGTTGAAGTGGATGGTGAATCTGGGATCCGATATGAAGTGCTCTTCCACCTCTTGCGAGAATGACTATGGGCTAAAATCATATAACACACTAGGACGAACCGGCTTGCCGTCGACGGTCATGCTTTGAATTCTGAAGTTGTCAACTAGTCTGAGTTTCCAGCCCCACGCTGTCTTCGTCCAGGTTTCTCGCTGCAGGACACTAATGATAATGGTGTGAGTTTTGCCATCTCTTAATCTTTGCTTTCGAGAGAAATCTTGCCGGGCGTCAACAATGGCTTGATTTCCTCTAACCGTCAACTTCTCGATTGTGAAGTTCATATTGATGACCGACACAAACTTTTTCATACCTCGCCTGACATCATCCCTTATCTGCTCATAGTTTAGGGTTTGCCCATTGGGCAGCACGGCGGAATAGTAAGGTGCAAAGAATTCCATTACAGCCTTAAAATCCTTGTTTCTTATGGCCCGGGCTCGTTTGTCATACAAGTTTTCAAATGTCCTTCGCTCGGGCCGTAACGCCTCTTTTATTCTAAGTGCGCCGCCTTCGCTCTTAACCTTTAGCGGCCTGGCTTGCGCTACGAGTGTGCTGTTTGTTCGCGCGCTGTGCTTTACTTCTCTCTTATCGGTCTTTGTCAGCGCAGCTAGTGAGGGACTTTCTGTGAAGACAGATTCATCTCTAGACTGATAGACGTGAACGGTTTTCGGCGATGATGCTTGGGACGACGTAAAGCGGTCCGAAGTGCCCTGGTGCTCTTCCGGAAGTGGGGCATTAGTTGTTGGGGGCTGGGGTGAAGTCTCAAATGTGACTGATCGTTCCGGAGGAGTGCGCCGCGAGGCTACCCAGCTGGCGAGCCATGGGGTTATGAGTATGCCCAAACCGAGAGCAAGAAAATAGATAGCAGAACTAGGCAATGTTCGGCGAGTTGGATTTGTGCGGCGTATATCCATAACCCGACTAGTGGGTGGCGCAGAGTTCTGGTCACTTATATTTGCTTTAGAGGAAGAGGGGGTCGCAGGTAAATATTCTTGTGCCCGACTGAATGTCGCCTCGGCTTCTGCACGTTGCTGCGCTTTTTCCACTTGTTTACGCGTAACCTTCTCTACTGCTGTTCCACTAACCTTCTTGGCTTGTTCGCGCGCCAAGGCGGTGGCGCCCAATCGCGCTCCTTCTTCGGCACGTAAGCGTACGAACTCTTCCGCAGCTTTTCGTCGCGCAGCCTCTTCAGCGCGGAGGCGTGCTTCTTCTTCCGCTTGCTTCCGAACCTCCTCCTGAACCACTAGACGCGCAGCCTCTTCTGCCTTTCGGCGCATCGCAGCTAGTTCTTCTGCAAATTTGCGCGCGGCGACAGCTTTTGCACGCAGTTGCGCTGCTTCTTCTTCAATCCTCCGTGCTTCCGTTTCCGCACGGCCGCGGGCAATCTCATCTTCTGCCCGCTTACGCGCCGCTGCTTCGACGCGATGGCGTTTTTGCTCAGCCGCCCGAATGCGCGCAGCTTCGACTTCCGCACGCTTGCGTGCTTCCTCGGCGCGGCGTTGAGCCTCTTCAACGTCGCGTGCTAAACGGCTTGCTTCCTCTTGAGCTTTTCTACGCGCTTCGGCTTCGGCGCGTTGGATGGAAGCTTCCTCCTGGCTCTCACGCGCCGCTGTTTCTTCTGCTGCTGACCTGATATCTCCTGTGATTGGCTGCGCGGTTTGCGCTGCCTCAACACGCAGCGTTTCCTGTGCGATGGCGGAAGCTTCCGGAACAGGCGCTGTGGCAGGGGCCCCTGGCAACTCTTCCTTGACGGGTACGGCACGGACTTCGGGCTCGGCTCGTCGAAACTGTTGCATCAAGTGCTCGAGTATAGGTTGCTTAAATGCGACCGCAATGCCACACATACCGTCAGGCTGCGGCTTTGCGCGAAGAACCACACCCCTCGTTGCTACAAGCTGCGAAGACGCTTCTTGAGTCGTCGATGGTTTGGGGAGCTGGATGAAGGCATGTATCTCGGTACCTTCCCCAACGCGTTGCGCTAATCGCAGGTACATGCCGCTAGCACTGAGGTTATCGAGTACAGTCTCGATCTTGAATACTAGTCCACACGCGGGCCCGTTGTAGTCGCGCAATGTCGTTAAGAAAGGTTGATAAATACGGGGATGACCACGGCGCTCCACTTTAGTGGCAGAGTTCAATTTATTGTCCAATGAGATGCCCTCCTCTTCAGTTAGGGAGTCCGACCATGTGACAGAGAGCCCATGTGAGGACCGCGGGGCTCGCGAAAGTAGTTCACTAGGAACAAAAGAATAGGCTTAGATAGCAAACAACTTTTAATGTCAACCAAACCTGTTGCACTTACTGCGTGTCAGGCGGTGGGGACTGTAACACGCTGATCCCAAGCTGTAAATATATTTGTCTACAACGATTGTAGGGCGTAAGCTCAATATGTACTTTAGGTAAGGATTATTTTGAGAATCAACCGGCGAACGTATGGCGAACGAAAAATAAGATTAACCAAAATCCGGGTTTGTCTAACAGAGTGACAGCCGCTGCGCCTCTTAAACTCCTAACACGTCTCGACATCAGGCTTTGAAGGTGATCAGAGACTTACAAACGCATTCATAAACTACTCGATAATTATCAAACCCGTCTTAGCTTTGCGTGAATGTTGCTAATGGGCCTGGAGGGAGGGCTGGCTGCTCAAATTAATTGTCGAAGGTCTGATGCGGCAACCCGGTAGTGGGGTGAAAGTGTGGTGACTAAGAAACGCGCTATCCGCGCTCCGGTCCAATTGCAGAGACGGGAAGAGTCCAACATGTCGGGTATCTGAATTGCCAACGTCAGCGGACGCGCTCGACATACTCCGCGGGGAATCCAAGCTTCGCCAGAACAGCTCGAAGTGGCCGGCGTATTCTTCGTTTACCTCCTCCGGCGCTGGTGCGTTGGGCAGGTTGTAGCATAGCGCGGAAACCAGTTCACCAGCGAGAGTCGTACAGGTGACGGACGGTAATGTTCGAGGCCCGGTTCTGAATAAAGTCCCTTGAGTTCCTGATGGTCAGTCCCATGACCATTCAGATTGTCATCCATAAAGAGACCATAGAAAAAACTCCGATAGGTCGGTCACTCGTCTCATAGTCCCTGCAAGCAAGTGGTGTGAGCCCCACGTCAGAGTTGACCGGGCGCGCCGATTATCACATATCACTAATCCAGAGGCCTTGATAGTGTGAGAAAAGCAAAAGGGCCGGTTCACCTTGCGAGTCCTGTTAGCCTCGCTCCAGTTCACCAGCCCTAGGTGCTGAGACTTCGCGCCTCGGAAGAGTTGGCGTACGTTGACCGGCAGATCGATATTCGGGTGGTGCGCAACGGGGCCGGACGCTGCTATTAACGGTCCGCTACATCTGAACTTGTTGCTGGCGGTTGGCGTCCGTGTCAACTCCCGCGTTAGGCCGTTGAGGACACATGACAATGGAAAGGGCACCACCAGCGCGGTGAACATGACGCAAAGCTCCTCTCGACCTGAGAGCGAGGGCGAACGCACGGGTTTGACTATTCTTCAATCCGCCGGCTCGAGCCTCCACGCCGCTGAAACCGCTCGTCCTTTCGCGAGGTTGTCCACTACGAGGATCAGTTGGTGGTTATGGTCGCTGTATAGATGACGCCATCCAACTACTAATTGTTTCGCACGGATGTATCTAGGTGCCGACATCTACTTCAACAGCGATGTGAATAGCAACTTCATCTGGGCCACGATACACCTCGAAGTCTATTGTGAAGCTACGCTTAAACTCCTTCGATGTTTCGAAGAACGACCAGACCCTAGCCCGATTTTCGATGACGATTTGAGGCATTGGGCCCTTTGTCTCGAAGACGAGGTACGGACCGCCGCTCACTTCGATTGAATCGAACGCCGGTGACGCTTTAGATACCGATACTCCTGCGGTCACGCTGTACTGGCCTGATGCGTGACTCATATGCTGAATAGACCCCATAGACTGGGGATTCAGCCAATTTGTTTGGTACCTTGTCTGCAAGGCCTTGACCGAAGAACTGACCCCATAGACCGGGGAGCTTCGCTTTTGAAGGTTGGGCCTCATCGCTATTGAGCGTGCGGACGGAAATGCCAGACACGGTGAATGGCTGAATTTCAATGAGTTTTGGTTCCATAGAAAGCTGATCCTGTTGGGTTAACCTCAGTGGAGGAAAGATAATGTGGAGGGGCAGAAATCATGAAGCTCATAGCAAATGTGCTGACGGCGCTGGTGGCACTCTGTCACCTGGGATTCCTGACGCTCGAGATGTTTTTCTGGGATCACCCCGTTGGTCGAAAGATCTTCTCGATGACACCGGAGGTCTCTGCCTCATCCGCGACGCTGGCGATGAACCAGGGGCTGTACAACGGTTTTCTGGCTGCCGGACTGATCTGGGGAATCTGGAAAGGGCGGCGAGACATCAAGATCTTCTTCCTGGTCTGCGTGGTGATCGCCGGCGTCTTCGGGGGGATCACGGCGAAGACCTCAATTCTGTTTACCCAGGCGCTCCCGGCATTGATCGCGCTGGCGTTCGTTCTGATTGCCAACCGCGAGGACGGCAAATGATTCATCAGTCCTCCATCGTCGGGATTGGACCGGGGCGAGACTCATGGTAGTGGAGCTCACTTGCCGACATAGCTTTCTCTCCTCCGGTGGAGCCCATTTCAATGCGGCCTCAGGGCGAGCTTGCCAAGATAATGGTCGTTGAGCGCGCGATGCGCCTCCGCAGCCTTTTCGAGTGGGAAGGTGCGGGCGACGTGGACCTCAAACGGGCCGGCCTCGATCAGGCGGTTGAGCTTGTCGATCGCCTCCTGATTGGGCTCGACGTCATAGCTGCTGAGCCGCACGCCGGGCGGGGCTTTCGGCGCGGGCATCACGCCGTTGGGATGGGCGACTCGACCTCCGTCGCGGACCGCTTTCAGCGTCTGATCGACCGCCTCACCGCCTGCAGTTACGAGCGCGGCGTCAAGGCCGTCGGGGGCAAACTCGCGGGCGGCAGCCGCCGCGTCACCGGTGTGCCCTTCCACGACGACATCGGCACCTAGCCGCCGGGCAAGAGCGACGCCGTCATCCCCCGAAGCCACCGCCAACACGCGTGCGCCCATCCTCTTGGCGAGCTGCACGGCCAGGTGTCCGATGCCGCCGCTGGCGCCGAAGATCATCAGCGTCTCGCCCTGCTTCAGACCCAGTATCTCGTCCAGGCCGCGGAGCCCGGTCAGCGCGTCGCTCGGCATGACGCCCGCCTGCTCGGTTGTCAGCTTGTCGGGAACGTGCGAGACGTTGTCGGCCTTCACCGCGGCGTACTCGGCGTAGAACCCGCCCTTGGGGTTTGTGAGGGCGGCCGCGTACACGCGGTCGCCTTCCTTGAAGCGGCTGGCCTTTTCGCCGACGGCGGCGACTGTTCCCGCTCCATCGGAGCCGAGCACGTAGGGAAACTTGGGCTCGATCCCGAACATCTCGGCGAAGCCGCCTTCGCGTTCGAAAACATCCCACACCGCTACCCCGGCCGACTCGACCCGGATCAGGACCTCGTCCGGCCCAACCTCAGGTACGGGCAGCGTCTGCATCGTGATCGTCTCAAGACCGCCGAACCGGTCGATGGCGGCGGCCTGCATGGTTTTCTGCGTTGTCTGTGTCATAGCATAGCTTACTCCTTGCTTTTTCATTATTGCTCATCAAAAGTCAGGTGGCTTTCTCCTGGGCTGGATTCTTGCTTTCCCGTATCGCTTCAACATCGATAGTAATTTCCACTTCGTTGCTGACGACGATTCCTCCTCGATCCATGCGATCTTGCCAACTGACCCCAAAGTCGTGGCGATTAATCCTGGTTGTTGCCAGAAAACCGGCGCGCGTCCTGGGTCCTTGATCAACGCCGTCTTCCCACCACGGCGTTTCCCACTGCCCCAGATAGCTGACTTTCAACGTGGCCTGTTGTGGCACTCCTCGAATCGTTAAATCGCCTGTGAGCGCGTAGTCGTGCTCGCCTATGACCTCGACTTGCTTGCCCGTGAAGGTGATCTCCGGATGATTCTCCACATCAAGAAAGTCTGCGCTGCGCAGGTGGTCGTCGCGCTCCTGCACCCCAGTCCAGATTCCCCCCGCATCAATCTTAACTTCGACAGAAGAATTGCGCGGATTGTCTGGATCAAACTCAAGAGCGCCGTTCACATTCTTGAAATGTCCGCGCACCCAGGTCACCATCATGTGCCGCGCGCGAAACTCGGCTGCGGAGTGTCCGGGTTCAAAAATCCATTTAGCCATGTTCGAGCC
>JACDCK010000288.1 GCA_013817595.1 Pyrinomonadaceae bacterium
CGCCCTCAAGATCGGATCGAACTACCGAACCTTAAGGACGAGTTTACGACTCTGCTGCGAAAACCAACCTCTGAAGGTGGCTACGGAAAATCAGAAGAAGAAAGTGTTGCTCGCTATTTCACCAAGATTGGAGTGCCAGGCCTCGCCAAAGCTGCCATCGCGGGTGGTGGCAGGCAAGAGGCTCATTCCATCCCCAGTTCGGTCGGAGGTGACCTCACACGTATAAACACCAGCGCCTGGTCCGAGACGGAAATGGTCAACAATCGGCCCACGCCAGATCGCCTGGAGGAAGTTCATCCGGAGGAATTCCCGCATGCCGAGGTCGACCTCGGTCATGGCGATGTCTTGATTGCGGCGATTACTTCGTGCACCAACACTTCGAATCCGAGTGTAATGCTGGCTGCTGGGTTGCTCGCGAAGAAAGCTGTTGAGCATGGGTTGAGTGTGCGGCCGGCAGTGAAGAACTCCCTGGCCCCGGGTTCGCGGGTTGTTACCGAGTACTTGCAAAAGACCGGGCTGCAAACTTACCTGGATCAGCTTGGCTTTAATCTCGTAGGTTACGGATGCACTACCTGTATCGGCAACTCAGGCCCACTCGATCCTACGATAGAGCAGGTTGTCACTGAGCATGATCTGATAGCCGCGAGCGTACTCTCCGGAAATCGAAATTTCGAAGCACGCGTTCACCAGAGTATCAAAGCAAATTTTCTCATGAGCCCGCCGTTGGTGGTTGCTTTCGCGATCGCGGGGCGTGTCGACGTGGATCTTTCGAGCGAACCGCTGGGAATGGGAAAGGACAATCAGCCGGTCTACCTCCGCGATATCTGGCCAAGCCTTCGGGAGATCAACGAGCTCCTGCGTTCGGCCTTTGATGCAGCTACATACCGTCGTCTCTATAGTAATTTTGCAGAACAGAACCCGCTTTGGAACGAGATACCAACGACGACTGGCAACGTCTACGAATGGGATTCCGAATCAACTTACATCCAGGAACCACCATACTTCGAAAACTTTAGCAATGCCGTTGCGAGTTGGGAAGACATTCGCGGGGCACGACCGCTGGCGACTCTTGGTGATTCGGTAACCACGGACCACATCAGCCCAGCAGGGGCGATCAAGGCCAATTCTCCCGCGGGAATGTACCTCCTGGAAAAAGGAGTGGCGATAGATGACTTCAACAGCTACGGTTCGCGTCGTGGCAATCACCAGGTAATGGTGCGTGGCACTTTTGCAAATGTCCGGATCAAGAACCTGATGGTCCCCGGGGTCGAAGGGGGAGTAACGATCCATCAGCCGAGCGGTGAACGGATGAGCATCTACGAAGCGTCGATGCTGTATCAGCAGAAACGTGTGCCCCTCATGGTTATTGCGGGGCAGGAGTACGGGACTGGCAGTTCGCGTGACTGGGCGGCGAAGGGAACTCGGTTGCTCGGCGTAAAGGCGGTTATCGCCCAAAGCTTTGAACGCATCCATCGCAGTAACCTCGTGGGTATGGGCGTGTTGCCATGTCAGTTCAAAGATGAGGTTAATGCTGCGTCACTCGGTCTGGATGGTACTGAGACGTTTGATCTGCTGGGATTGGAAAATGGCGTCAGGCCGCTACAAGATGTGACGCTGGTTGTCCACCGCGCAAATGGAGCCAAAGAAGAAGTCCCGGTCACACTTAGAATCGACACCCCAATAGAACTCGATTATTACCAACATGGCGGGATTCTGCCCTACGTGCTGAGGCAACTGCTGGCTGGAACGACCGATTTTTAGGGCGAATTTCTCGCAAGCGTTTCGAATCAACTTAGGAGTCACAAATGTCATCTGTGCAACCCGCGGAAGCGAATACACCACGCAAGTACCAACTCTTCATCGATGGTCAGTGGGTCGATGCGGAGTCCGGCAAGACTTTTACTACGCCCAATCCTGCCACCGGCGAGAACCTGGCCGAAGTGTCCGAAGGAGACAAGGCGGACATCGACAAGGCCGTTAGTGCTGCTCGCCGTGCTTTCGAGGGTAAGTGGTCAAAGATTAGCGCTCGGGATCGCGGGCGAATTCTCTACAAACTCTCCAAGTTAATTGAAGAGCACAGTAGTGAGTTGGCTGCGCTGGAAACTGCGGATAATGGTAAACCGATTAGAGAGTCCGCCTACGTCGACCTGCCTCAGGTCGCGGAAAACTTTGAATACTTCGCAGGCTGGGCCACGAAGATCGAAGGTGAGACCATTCCCGTTCCGGGGCAAATGTTCAATTACACTCTGCGGGAGCCTGTAGGGGTATGTGGGCAAATTATTCCGTGGAATTTTCCGCTCCTGATGGCGGCCTGGAAACTGGCACCCGCGCTGGCGGCCGGCAATACGGTTGTGCTGAAGCCGGCTGAACAGACTCCCGTGACCGCGATGGAACTTGGGAAGTTGTTCCAGGAAGCCGGCTTTCCCGAAGGTGTCGTCAATATCGTTCCCGGTTACGGCGAGACAGCGGGCGCCGCGCTGGCAGCTCATCCCGGCATCGATAAGGTTGCTTTTACCGGCTCTACTGAGGTTGGCAAGCTGATCGCGAAGGCGGCTGCCGAAAACCTTACCAAGGTGTCGCTCGAGCTCGGCGGTAAAGCGCCGAACATTGTGTTTGCAGATGCAGACATGGATCAGGCGGTCAGTGGCGCCATGATGGGAATTTTCTTCAATCAGGGACAGGTCTGTTGTGCCGGATCACGCCTGTTTGTCGAGGAGAAGGTAAAAGAGGAGTTTCTCGGACTACTAAAAGAGAAGGCGTCCAGGATCAAGGTTGGCGATCCAATGGACAAAGCCACCCATATGGGTCCGCAGGTCTCAGCGGAACAATTAAGCCGCATAAAGGGTTATGTTGATGTGGCGCAAAAAGAGGGCGCCACGGTGCTGTCTGGCGGTGAATCGCCCCAACTCGAGGGAGCTTTTCAAAATGGCTACTTCTTTCAGCCTACAATCTTTTCAGACGTAAACAATCAAATGCGCGTCGCTCAGGAAGAGATCTTCGGACCGGTAGTTTCAGTGATTACCTTTCGAGACGAGGATGATTTGATCAAACAGGCGAATGATACCATCTACGGGCTTTCTGCGGGTATCTGGACGCGCGACATCACTCGTGCACATCGCTTCGCGAAAGAAATAAAGGCCGGCGTGGTCTGGATTAATACCTTCAACATGTTCAATGCGGCTTCTCCGTTCGGAGGTTATAAGCAATCAGG
>JACDCK010000084.1 GCA_013817595.1 Pyrinomonadaceae bacterium
GTATCATGCCCCGCGAATTGTCTCCCATTTTAGTACCCGACCAGAATTCGAAACCAACGTGCATAGTTCTCCTTTGGCGCGTTAAACTCATCAAATTATCAGAGTCAAGAAATGAAACTATCAAGTCATCGCAGTCCCGGGAGCGCGCTGTTCTCATCGATCGTTATCGGAGCTGTCTTTTGTGCCGGCTACCTGGGCCTGAACTCTCGCGCGCAGGATAAGACGCAGTTGCCTGCTCGCACAGGTTACGTGAACGACTTTGCTCACGTTGTTGACGACCCGACCAGACAACGGCTGGACACCATTCTTGATAACCTCAAGACAAGAAGCGGAATCGAATTGAACCTCGCTACAGTGCAGACCACTGGCAACCAGGACATCTTCGTATTCTCGCGACAGCTTGCCGGCGACTGGGGCGTGGGCTCGCGGGGCAGTTCCAGGAAGACTCTCTTGCTTGTGGTGTCGGTGGATGAGAAGGCGGTATTTACACAGCTGAGCAGATCCGTGCAGCGCGAACTTCCGGAAGGGATTCTGGGAGAATTTAACCAGCGCGTACGCGGACCGATCAGTTCGGGACGTTTCAGCCAGGGTCTGACTGATGGAGTGGATCATTTCATCGCTGCACTGGCAAAGAAACTGGGATTCAGCTTACAAGATATCGATCAAGCGCAATTAGTAGGTTCAACTGCGAGTGTTGCGGTTTCCGACCCGTCGCCGACTGCAACTTCCAGCAATGAGGCTGTAGCCACGCCGGTCATGACGGCAACTAACCGGGAAGCGCCGCCATCTCCTTCGCGACCCAGGATTGAGGCACCCAGCAACACGCCTTCTACCACTGACGATGAGGATGAATCTGAGGATGTGGAGTTGACGTTAACGCTGCCACTCGCAGATCGCATCGTCAAACTGAAGGAGTTCCTGGACGCCTATCCGAACTCGAAATCGAGACCGCGCGCGATTGAACTGCTGATCAGCAGTTACGCTGGTCTCGGGGACCAAAGGCTTAAGAATGGCGACACCCTGGGCGGGATTGAACAATTGGTGCTGGCAATCAACGAAGCTCCGACAAACATGTCAGACAAGTTGTTCTCGGGCGTGGTCTCACAAATTCCGTTGAACCTTTTCTACCGCGGGCAGCGAAACGCCGCAATTGAGGCTGCTCAGAAAATTGAAAAAAAGTTTGGCGCAGATCCAAAGCGCTTGTTGACGCTAGCTGGATTCTATCTGGGAATTGAAGAGGGCAACGAAGCCGCCCGCTTAGCCGCCGAGGCCGTCAAGCTCGCGCCGGATCTGGCTGAAGCCCATCATGTGCTGGGCCGTGCTCTGCATATCTCTTTGCGACTTGATGAGGCGGCCGCGGAGTACAAACGCGCGCTGGAGTTAGATCCCAACTCGAAGAAAGGAACAAGGCGCAGTCTCGCCGATCTAAACCGGGCAGCCGGCAAAGCCGAAGAGGCTTTGGAACTCTATCGGGAACAACTCGGAGCTGAACCATCAGACAAGGCAGCCCGAGCGGGAATGGTGCTTTCACTTCTTGATCTCGGACGGTTCGACGAAGGTAATAAAGAACTAACGGCCACCCTTCAGGAGGATCCGCGGAACCTGGCTTTACTGACCGGCGCCGCCTACTGGTTTGCGGCGCACAACGAAGCCGACCGCTCTCTCGAACTGGCTCGCAAATCCGTGCAGCTCGAGCCACGCTATACCTGGTCGCAAATCGCCCTTGCCCGCGCGTTGACCGGTAACAAGAGACCGATGGAAGCCGAACGCGCGCTTCGGTTTGCGCGACAGTACGGAAACTTTCCCACGCTCGACTATGAGCTTGCGAACGTGCTCAGCGCTGCGGGACTCTATGAGGAAGCCGCGGAAGTTCTGCTCCAGTCGTTCACCTTCAAAGACGACAAGATCGAAGCTCGACTTGCCGGTCGCATACCAGCGCAAGAATCAGATTTCATCCTACTCCTGGCGCCTGAGCGTCGGGCCGCCATTTTTCAGTTTGCCGCAGCTGACAATAAGAATGATGCGGCGATCTTAAAGGCACTGCTGGCGTTTGCCACTGCCACGAATCAAGCCAACGAGAGCGTCAAGCTTGACGAAGCCATTGTTGGGGGAGCGGCAAAGGAGTTTGCGTCAGGTGCCGACGACATGCGTGTTTACCGTCAACTGTATGCCGCCGGCGTACTCATTAGGAAAGGCGTTGCTCTGCAAACCGCATATGAGCTTACCGAAGCCGCGAGGAGTAGTGTCGAAACGGCGGTGGGGATTCCGGTAGCGACGGTGGCCGTGCAGGCTGAGGAGTTGCGCGATATTCGTGCCCGGGCAATCGCTAAGGGGGCTACTCCCGATGTACCCGACGCACCACGCAACGTCCTGGCAAACATTCTACGCGGACGCGTCGAGGACAGCGCCGGCTGGGCACTATACAACCAGGGGAAGACGGATGAAGCCATTGAGCACCTGAAGCGCGCCGCCGGGATTCTTCCGGAGGGCATTCCTTTGTGGCGCACTGCGCTGTGGCACCTGGGTGCCGCTCTCGATCAGGCAGGCAACAAGCAGGAAGCACTTGCTTACTACATCAAGAGTTACAACTCGGGTGACCCCGATCCTGGCCGTCGCGCTGTAATCGAGCATCTGTATCAGAAGACCAATGGATCGCTGGATGGTTTGGACGAGCAGATCGGCGCTAATCGAGTCGCTGCGAGTATTTCGCCACAGCCAAGAGCGGATAAACCCGGAGCGGTGGAAACGCCGTCCCCCTCTGCACCCGAGCCTCAGACTGCCGCATCGCCCGAGTTAACGCCGACACCTGCACCCGTTGTGGCGCCGACTGCCGCAGAGGCTGCTCCGGTGGCAACTCCAGAAGCAACACAGACTCCCACACCATCGCCAACTGCGGAGGGCCCCGTTCAGTCACCCGCAGCTTCCCCAGAACCGAGTCCATCTGCTGGAACTCAGGAAGATGTGCCGGTGATAAGGCTAAAAGCGCGCGCCACCGTCAAGATTACCGGCACAGTGAGAGACGCAAACAAGGCGCCAATTTCAAACGTCGTCGTGGTCCTGATTAGTCCGCGCGGAACTGTTCTCGCTACTACCACTGACACTGAGGGAAACTATTCATTCATTGTTTCACCTTCGCAGCATGGTTACAGAGTCATCCCATCAAAGGATGGTTACACTTTCCAGCCTGTGGACAAGTTGGTGGTGAGCTTCAACGAGGATCAGAAAGAAGTAGGTTTCGTGGGAGCAGTTAGCCGCGCGCCTTAGTAAGGATGAACTGCACCAAGCGGCGACCGCCTAGGAGGTTCAAGATTAATCATCCAACAACCTGTGAAGCAGGTGGAGGCATAGAGCCCATAAAGGGAACCCCAGAGATCCTTCACTAGCGTCTGAAACAGGCGACAGAGTGGCAAGTTGCTTCGATTGCTTAGATCTTTCTATTAAAATGCGACAATGGTATCTGCGACGAAATCTGTCGCCCGTTTCAAGGGCTCTGGTGTCGGGCGTCCGATCAGACACGCGCCCGAAAGGACGTGGATCAGTTATCACCCCTCACTTCGCGGGCGGGTTCTTGGCAAAGTCAGATCAACCTTGAACTGACCATTCAAGCGGAGGAAATTTTCAGGTTGGGACGGTGGGTAAGCGCAGCGCGCCCCGCTCCTGCGTAGCGTCTTTCGCTAGGCTACAAAAACCGCTCAATTCTACGCTGACTCAGTCCGGCGTAGTCTTGAAGAAAACTAAAGTTGATGACGCTGCGCTGGAGCGGGGGTGCGCTGCGCTTTGCCCACCTTCCCAACCTGAAAATTCGATAAGCTTGGATAGCCGTGAGTGGCGGCGGATCTGGGGCTGGGTGAACGGCCACCCACTCCCGTGGGGGGGATTCCGGAGTTTTGACACAGCCTCAGACCTTTCCCAGGAGGCGCCGCGCTGAGGCGAGACCGGCCGCCAGATGCTCGGTCGAGCACCGAAACTCCCGCACTCAGCCAACCGCCTGCAACTTCCTACCATCCAAAAACCCGACTCTATCAGGAAGCCTCTCGGGGTTGCTGCCGAACACTTCGGAAGGTCGGACGAGCGCTCGTTAGGGCCTCTGAAGCTCTATTCTCCGCAAACCGCAGGGCGGTTATTATCAGCAGTCGCACTTAATGGACATCAATTCCGAGCAACTATGACTAGACTAATTAGAATTCTTCCCCGAATGCTCCCCCTTTTCTTGGCATTTTTTGCTTTCATTATTCCGGTCGGGGCCCAGCAGCCGGCACCCCAGCCAGCCGGCGCTCGGTTCGACATCACAAACTATCGCATTGAGGCGCAGTTGGTCCCCGAGCAGCATATGTTACGGGCCGGCGCTGACATCACCCTTGTTCCGCAGGAGGCCACCCGCTCACTCGTTTTCGAACTGAACGGATCACTCCGCGTTGAAAGTGTCGAACGCGACGGCAAAGCGCTAACCGGTTTGGTTCAAGACCCGGTCGGCGGGGGTGCGCTTGGTCCCAGCGTTCGAGTCGATCTCGGTCAGATTGTTCCGGCAAATCAACCCATCACCCTGCGATTTCGCTGGAGTGGTGCGCTGATCTCGCCCGAAGGTGGGCCGCTGGCAACGAAGCGCCTCGCCTATATCGGCACCGAAGGTTCGTATCTGATGTATGCCGCGCGCTGGTTCCCCTTCCACGACTACGCTGCCGATCGCGCTACCTCCGACATCACCTTGATTGTGCCGACCGGGGTCCAGGTAGCCGGCACCAGCGACGACGCGGTGGTCGCGCAACAGTCACCCAAAGATGGCGCGACACGGTTTCGTTTTGTTCATCGGCAGCCGGTGCTGGTGGGAAACTTCGTTGCCGGTCAATACATCAACAAGCACCTGCGCTTCGGTAACTACGACATCCAGTTCTATGCCAAGCCTGGCAGCGAAGGCCGCATAAATAGT
The DNA here is from genome assembly GCA_013817595.1 of Pyrinomonadaceae bacterium. GTDB lineage: Bacteria > Acidobacteriota > Blastocatellia > Pyrinomonadales > Pyrinomonadaceae > PSRF01. The sequence continues at coordinate 4,928 of JACDCK010000084.1, forward strand.
TATGCCGAACTGATGGGTCACGTGCTGGAGTTTTATACCAAGAATTATGGTGCGCCTTTGTTTGGCACTCGGCTCGTAGTGACCCAGGTGGACGACGACACCCTCGACACCTACTCGGGGCCGGGAATGATTTTTCTCGGATCGAGGATGTTTGACAGTTCTCGCCCGGTGCCGGAAGAAAAACTGCAGCGCGAAGTCGCCTACCAATGGTGGGGCCAGACGGTGGGATTGAAGTCGTTTGATGACGCCTGGCTTTCGCAAGGTTTGGCCGAGTGGAGCGCCTTCGCTTATCGCGAATCCACGTTGACCGGTGGCGCGTTCGATGCAGCGCAGCGCGAACAGCTAGAACGCGCACTTACCTTCGAGCAGACCGCTTCGATCGCGCGCGCGCCAAGCGCACTGGACGACCAGTCTGCGGCTTATCAATCAATCGTATTCCACAAAGGGGCTATGGTATTTCGCATGCTGCGGGAGACAATCGGTAAGCAGAAGTTTGACAAGTTGTTGCCCGACTTTCTGCAGAGTTTTCGCGGGAAGAACGCTTCGATTGACGACTTCGAAAAGATGGCCACACAGATTGCCGGTGAAAACATGCGTTACTTCTTCGCCCAGTGGGTAGAAGGGACCGGAGTCCCTGAATTCAGTGTGGACTACCAGATTATTCGTACCCGCAGTGGCAAGTTTCGCACCCGTGGAACTGTGAAGCAGACGCTGGAAACGCTGCGGATGCCGGTGCAGTTGATGCTGCGTGCCGAAGGAGACTCTCAGACGACAACCACGAAGTTGGAAGGCCGCAGTGAAGACTTTGACTTCGAATCAAACGGCCAGCCACTCGAGGTCGTGGTAGATCCCAACTACCGAATCCTACGCATGTCTGAAGAGCTGCGGGTGTCAATCATCGCGCGACGCGGAATCGAGCAAATGAAGGAAGGACTCTACGCCGAAGCACAACAGCAGTTTGAGGCGGCGTTGAAGCTCGACCGGTCAAATTCCTGGGTTTACTACAATCTTGGGCTGCTCTTTCTGGAACAGCGCAACTGGCAACAGGCACTCGATAATTTCGACGCGGCCCTCAATGGTACCTTGAAACCTTCCTGGATCGAGGTCTGGGCCCGCCTCAAGCGTGGCAATGCTTACGACGCAAAGGGCGAGCGCAATCGGGCCGTTGCGGAGTACAACAAGGCAGTTCAGTCAGGTATCAACTACGACAACTCGCAGATGATGGCCAAAAAATACCTCGCCGCCCCCTTCGATCCTAAGGCGCAGACAGCAGAAGCCTCCTCGCCAGGCTTCTAGAATTTGCTGACTGTAACAAGTTCGGCGGCCTTTCATCTGGCTAAACAGACAGCCTCAACTCTTTCCGTTTTCTTCCTGTCCTGTAACACCGGAGATGCAAGTTTGGGCCCCTTGTTCACGCAGGCGCCCGGCCCGCCGATTACCGTTACAGGCGGGCCGAGCAACGTAGTCGTCGGTGATTGAACAGAGATGCCAAACTTGATTTGGTTGTGACGAGCGGACAAGCTCGCACGATTACGGTGCTGCTTGGCGCTGGGGGATCCGACGTAAGATTTCGCGGCACAGGCGGCAGTGCGCTGACGGTTTCGGATAGTCCTGGGGAAATGGTGACGTAAATGGCGATACCAACCTGGACGACGCCATTGTTACCAACGACAGTGTTAGCACCACATTCACCGTTCTTGACGGGCAAAGGCACGTGGCATTTCGCCGTCGGCGACGCGAACGGGGACGGAAGAGTCGACGTGATCACGACCAATACCGAGAGCAACACGGCTGTGGGCAGTAGGTTCGCAGTCCCTCTGTCCAGCGTCCACTGCCTACTGACACGTTATTCCGATATCAATTTCGCGATCAAAAACGCAGCACCGGCGGCGGCGCTCCCGATAAAGGCCATTTGCAAGGCACTGCGCAGTGGTCTCATTCCGGTGAAGCGGCCCTTGATAAGACCGAAAACAAAAAGAGCCACGATCGTTACGACTATTGAAACAAGCAGTGCCACTGACGCACTATTCGTGGCCATGTAAGGAGCCAGCGGGACGAGGCCTCCCGCCGCGTAAGCGCCGCCAATGGTGAAGGCGCTAATCATCGCCCGCTTGGGATCCGGCTTCTCGAGTCCCAACTCGAAGCGCATCATAAAATCGATCCACTTCTGTGGCTGCTGACGCAATGCCTGCACGATGGGCCATGTTTCGGCCTCACTCAGTCCGTATGACTGAAATACTTCCGCGACTTCCCTCATTTCCTCGTGAGGAATTTCCGCAACTTCGCGCTTCTCGCGCTCGCGTTCTTTTGCATAGTGTTCCGCGTCGCTCTTTGCTGCCATATAACCCCCGAGTCCCATGGCGATCGATCCTGCGGCAATCTCCGCCAGGCCGGCAGTAACGATGATGCCGGTTGTGGCCACCGCTCCCGTAAGACCGGCAGCGAGCGCAAAGGGGACCGTCAACCCGTCTGACATTCCAATCACAACGTCACGTACGACTTCACTTGCTGTGAAGTGGCGTTCGATATGTGGCGTTTGCGGCATAAACCACCCTCCGAAGATTCGTCAGGAATCGAAAGCCGGTTGCTTTGGACCTGATAATACCATCGGACCCGAGACTTTGGATTGAGCGGACCACTTAGTGGGCAATTCTCCAGCTTGGCTTACAATGTGCTCACCGAACTGGGGCCGGGATTGCTAAACCAGCTCCAACTCTTTTCGGGAGGTGAATCCACTTGCCGGCACAAGACCTGAAGAAACTACTGGAACGCATCCACCTACGCCTGGACGAAAGCTTCGTCGGCATCAGCAGCATGGTCTCCGACCTGGCCCCTGCCGACCTGGCCGAACTGTTCAACCAACTGACAGTGCCCGAAACTGCGGCAGTTGTCGCGATGCTGCCGGTGCAACGAACTATCGAAGTGTTCGACCAGCCCACAATGCGTCGCCGCGCAGCAATCCTCGAAGAGTTGGAACCAACCCGCGGAGCGGAAATTCTCGCGGGCCTCTCGGCTGACGAGCGCACTGACATCATCCAAAAGATGGGTCAGCACGAGCGCCACCGCATCGTGCCCAAGCTCGCTCCCGAAATGCGCACCGAGCTGGAAGACTTGTTGCAGTACCCCGTCAGCACGGCCGGCGGCATCATGACTACAGAGTTTGTACATCTCGATCTAAAGATGACGGTGCGGGAGGCGCTCAAACATATCCGATCGGTGGCGCGCGAGAAGGAGTCTATCTACGCCTGTTATGTAATCGAGCCGCAAACCGAGCATCTGCTGGGCGCCGTTTCGCTGCGGGATCTGGTGATGGCCGAACTCGATGCGCCCATTAACGAAGTGATGCGACACAAGCCCGTAACAGTAAACGCGCTTGATGATCAGGAAGCGGTGGCGCAGAAGATCGGAAAGTACAACCTGCTCGCGGTGCCGGTGTTGGAGCAGGATGGCAGCGTCGTCGGTTTCGTAACCGTGGACGACGTGATAGACGTGCTGATTGAGGAACAGACCGAAGACATCCTGCGTATGGCCGGTGTCGAGCCGGGCGCGCTGGACAAGCCTTATTTCGACAATCCCATCTTTCGCGTGGTGCGCAAACGTATTGGCTGGCTGATGCTGCTTTTTGTGGCGGGAACGTTAACGAGCGCTGTGCTGCACCGCTTTGAAGCTGAACTGGCAGCAGTGGTGGCGCTCTCTTTCTTTATCCCGCTGCTGATTGGAACGGGCGGCAACGCCGGAGCGCAGACGGTGATGACGGTTATTCGCAGTCTAGCGCTTGGCGAGATTGGATTGCAGCACGCCTGGCGCGTGGTGCTGCGCGAAGCTACTACGGGGATGGTGATCGGGTTAATGGTGGCTCCCATCGCTTTTGGCCAGGCGCTGTTGTGGGAAGCGTCCGTTGCGCTCGCTCTAACCGTGTCGGTGACCATGTTTGCGATCTGCATCTGGTCCACAACTGTCGGTTCGCTCATCCCCATCCTGGCGGAACGCTTCGGCGTAGATCCGGCTGTACTCTCCGCGCCCCTGATCACGACCCTGGTTGATGCAACGGGCCTGATCATTTATTTCACGATCGCAAAAATGATCCTGCATCTATGAGGCCCTGTTCGCGGTTTCGGTATTGAGCAGGCTAGAACTTGTCCATGAGAATGAGGACGCCAATAACTATAAATGCGACGGCCGCGGCTCGCTTGATCCAGATCAACGGAATGTAATTGCCGACCACACTCCCAACAACTACGCCAATCGCCGAGACAGCAGTCAACGCCAGCGCCGATCCAAAGAAAACTGCCCAGGGTCGCTTCGACTGCGCAGCCATAGTCATCGCCGCAAGCTGCGTTTTGTCTCCCATCTCCGCCAGGAAAATCACACCAAAGGTTGTCAGAAAGACCCGCCAGTCCATGTTAGTCCCCACCTTTCACCCAAGTCTTAAATCGCGTCCCCGTGCCCCTGCAATGACTGAAGGCTTCTCGAATGGCATTTTCAAGAACATTAAGCGCCGAAGCCAAAGCTGTTATTGCTTAACTATAAGAGTCCTTCAAGTCGGGAAGGGTGCTTGACCCTCGCTCGACTTTCACTATGTCAAGCTTCGAGGTTTCACACAGTCTCCACTGCTCGGCGGTTCAGTAACTGAAGGGTACTTCTGCGATCGAGCCAAGCTGCCTGGTACCCTTTTATATCATTCACTGGTGCTTTGCCCACTCCCATCTTACAATTCCAGAGTCATTCCGTAAGCTCCTGTTCCTTAGCTACATATGGGCGACACCAGTAACGATTTTCTCGGCACGGAGAGATTCAGGATCCGCAGACGGTTGGGCTCCGGAGGAATGGGTGTGGTCTATGAAGCGCATGATCGGCAAACGGATAAAGTTGTTGCTCTGAAGGCTCTCACGCGCACAGAAGCCTCACACATCACTCGTTTCAAACATGAGTTTCGATCCCTAGCGGACGTCTCACATCCGAATCTGGTCGCGCTTTATGAGCTCATGTCCGATGGTGAGTATTGGTTCTTCACAATGGAACTAGTGCACGGAGGCAATTTCCTCGAGTACGTCCGTCCCGGGTACCAAGCCAAGCGTAGTCAATCTTCGCTCACGCCGACGCTGCTCAGATCTACTGGCGGAGACACGTCGGCTCAGGATAGCGAGGCAGAAACGCAGCAACTAGACTCGATAAGGACAACATTCGTCGAGGATACGCTCCCAGATATTTCAGTAAACACCAGATTGTCTCGATCACGACTCGATCTCGATTGTTTAAACATCGCTCTGCGCCAACTCGCCGAGGGTCTTCATGGCCTGCACGAAACCGGAAGGCTGCATCGCGACATTAAGCCTTCCAACGTCCTGGTGTCGAAAGAAGGCCGGGTGGTGATTCTTGATTTTGGCCTCGTCGCCGAAGTGGAGAGCAAAGGATTACACGACAGCATCAGCCTGGCTGGGACTCCAGACTACATGTCTCCCGAACAGGGAGCGCAACTGCCAATTTCAACGGCCAGCGATTGGTATAGCGTAGGCG
>JACDCK010000004.1 GCA_013817595.1 Pyrinomonadaceae bacterium
GCACGTTTTCCATTTCGGCGAGCATGCTGCGGATCTTCTGCATGTTTTTCCTGACCATCACGTGTGGCAAACCGGTCGTCGCCGAAACTTGCTTCACATAGTCTTCCGGTGTCTGCGGTTCCGTGCCCAGCAACAGCGTGTCGTTCAGGAAGTGATCAGCCGCGCGCCGGCACATCGCCACTAATTCGGCAGTTGAAAAGCGCGCTAGTTTGGCGCGGGCCATTGCTAAATCGCGAAGATCACGCCGAATCAGACCCGCATTAGCCTGGCTGACTTCGACAAACATTTCGCGGGTTTGGTGGTGCGGAATGAGCGCAACATCAAGACTGGTGTATGGCTCGCCGCGGCGAAGTACTGGGATCTTAATCATTTCCAATTTCCAATTACCAATTTCCAATTATGATTTTGGTTCAGCGATGAGACCCCGAGTCAAGTGTCATTTTCCGACCAATCGGCAATTGGCAATCGGCAATTGGCAATGTTAGTAAACCCCTTCGACGACGGAGCCCTGCAATCCGGCGAAGGGTCTCACATTGCGTACACCGTCCCACGGATAAAGCTCGCATGGTGGTTCGCGTTCTGCTGCGTCCCTCTCAAGGAAGCGCGGCATAAAAAACTCTTTCGTTAACGTTGTCAAACGAACACGACCGGTCTCACCATAATTAACAACCCTATCTGGATTATCCGGATCCACTACCTCAATCATCGCACGTGGGAGGGGCGGGTAGTAGATGATAGCGTAGTTGTCTTCTGGGGTCCGCGGTTTGTGTACGGCCAAACCCATCAAGGTATTGCCGTAGGTCGCGGCAAAGTATGCCCCGTCGAGCAGCTCTTCGACTGCGAAACGATGAAACTGTGGCGTCATCTCCGTGCCGCCACAAAAGACGCCCGTGATGCCGAGCTTCTTGAGCGAGACCTTCTCGCACAATGCTTCCAGCAGTTTGGGAGTCGTGAACAGGCACCGAATGTTGTCATGGGCACGCAGCAGAGTGAGACCTTGCTCAATCACGTGCTGCTTGTACTGCTCGGCCATCTTCGGCTGGCCCATCTTTAAGAGCTTGATGACCCAGCGCGGATCGAGATCGACCATGAAACAGATGCCGCCGCGATACTGCGTCAGGTGTTCGACCGCTAGTCGCAGCCGGCGTGGGCCGGTGGGACCGAGCGACAACCAGTCAGCCCCCTTGGGAAAATACTCATCCGGTAGCGTGGCGCTGAAGGCTTCGTAGTCGAGACGAAAATCCTCGATATTGATCCGAGATTTTGGAACACCTGTGCTGCCGCCCGTTTCGAACGTGTAGACCGGGCGACCAGCATAGCCTTTCGGCACCCAGCGGCGCACCGGACCTCCGCGCAACCATTCATCCTGAAAAGGGCCTAATTTCGAGAGATCATCGTAGGTTTGGATGGCCTCTCGTGGATCAAAGGAAATCGTCTGGGCGTAATCCAACCAGAAAGTGCAGCCCGTCTCCGGGTTGAAATGCCATTGGACGACCTCGCCTACCCAGGCATCGAGGGTTGCGCGTGATTGTTTGATGTTTGTTTCAAGCGTCGCTTCAGCGGTAGACATTTTGCTCCCAGTTTTGGCAGGGCGCTAAGTAACTTTCTCTAACGATAAAATACCAGAGGAGGTTTTGAAAACATAACCCTCACAGCGGTAACTTTCGGGACACCATTTCCAACTAGTTCATTTCTTAGGAGCTGAGGCTTTCGAGTTCTTCGGCGGTTCGAGGCCAGTCGGCGCGGAGGAGGCGCGAAAGGGCTCGGTCCGCGAGAAGCTTTCCCGCAGTTTGGCAGACCGGACAATAGTTGGTCTCGTTGGAGGCGTAGCGGATACGCTGGATCTTCGCATTGCAGTGAGGGCATAACTGCCCGTACCGGCCGTGAACGGCCATCTCTGGACGAAACGCGGTCACCTTTTCGGGAAAGCCTCGTGCACCCAGACCACTCGGACGGACGCCCACCTTTGCAGATCCGTCGGCTCCCGCGAAGCGTTTGTCTAGTTTCTTCTCACTATCTTTCTCTAATGCAGCCCGCAAGAGTATTACCCAGTGGTTGAGAGTCGCGCGCGTTGAGTTGAACAGGCGTTGGATTTCCTCTGAGGTGAGTTTTTGCGTGAGCGCGATCGGGGACAGCTGAGCATGCCAAAGAATTTCGTCTGAATAAGCGTTGCCGATGCCGCTAAATAACCGGGGATCGGTGAGTGCGCGCTTCAAAGTGTGATTGGCCGACTGGAGAACCTTGGCGAAGCTTTCCAGGTCAGTCTCAAAAATCTCGACGCCGCCTGGATTCAGTCGCTGAAGGTCGGCTTCGCCCTCGATTAGGTGGAGGGAAGCCCGCCGCTGAGTCCCTGCTTCTGTGAGTGAAAGAGTTCCGCTCGTGAAACCGAAAATCGCCAGGCGCATCCTGGAAGCTTTTACTGCACGCTCGTGCCAGTGAAGGCGTCCGGCAATCATCAAATGGAGCACCAGCCAGAGATCATCTTCGAGACCGATACAGATGCGTTTACCTAAGCGACGCAACTTAACCACTTTGCAGCCCTCCACGCGGGTAATTGGCGGTTGTGTCGTACGCAGGAGAAAAGGCGACCCCAGCTGTACGCGTTGGAGTTTTGACCCAGAATACGCTGCTCCAGCGCTTCGATATAGACGATGATGTCCGGGTATTCAGGCATGGATGTTAAGCCCAGTCAAAATCCATTCGCCGGTTACGCAGATTACTCTGATTTGAAAACAAGATGTTGGCAATGCCTTTTGGGATAAGGGAAATTTGCCGAAGTTAGTGTATTAGGAATCCAGTACACCAGCTACCGAAAGCGGCCGCGACCAAGCCAGTACACGCAGGTGGAATTTAGAACATTTCAATTACTCTCACACCCCACATCGTTCGCTTATCGGACGACGGCAGGCGCCTACGTTGTCAAGAGGCTTCTGTAAAGAGGCATAATTTATGGGCGGGAACTCGAGCCAGTGTGGCAAGTCTCCGGCGGCACCGTTCTTGCTAATTCGACGCAAAGCGCACAGCAAGAGCTAACAGCCTCTAGCAAACAGGTGCGAGTTTGTTCGCACCACTCTTCTGATACTGCAAACACAGCGATTGGAATAGAACCGTGAAGGGGACGACACACAAGGGAGGGGAGCATGAAGAACAATACCTTACTTACAAATCACGTTACGGAATTGTTATATCAAGCGCTGGAAACGGAAAAGGGAGGCGTGCAAATCTATACCACCGCCCTCCGTTGCGTTGTGAATGAGGAACTTAAGGAAGAGTGGCAGAAGTATCTGGACCAGACGAAGAATCACGTCCAGGTGGTTTCTGAAGTCCTCAAGAGCATGGGACTCAATCCGGAAACAGAAACGCCTGGCCGCAAGATTGTCCGACACATCGGCACCTCCTTAGTAAAAGCTATGGAGATGGCTTTGCGAGGAGGCGACGCTAAGTCAGCGCAAATTGTAGCAGCGGAGTGCGTGACACACGCCGAAACGAAGGATCACCTTAATTGGAGCCTCATCGGAGAGCTGGCTAAGAAGGCCGAGGGTGAGGCGGGCAATGTGCTGAAGGAAGCCTACGATCGGGTGGAACCCGAAGAAGACGAGCACCTCTATCACACGCAGGGTTGGACACGCGAGCTTTGGATCGAAGCCCTCGGGATGCCGGCAGTGCTTCCTCCACCAGAGGAAGTGCAGGACGTAGGATCGGCTATCGAAGCCGCCCAGGCGAAGAAGGGGCGGAAGAAGGCAGCAGGCGGTAAACAGTAGGCGTAAGAACCACGACAAGTTTCGAATTCACGCACATAACACGTTAGACGCTAATGCCTTCCGTTAGTGTCAACCGCTGCTTAATCCATAGCGGCTTGACCGCGTTCACACATCAGTTAGAAGTCACACATTGAGGGAGACATATGACCACAAGAAAAGAGGCGAGCAAGGGGAAGGTGAAGGCCCAAGTGAAAGTGCCAACGGCGGACGCCAGGCAAGAACAGTTGGTGCAGAATTCTCCATATCGGGCCAACGACGCGAAGATAGACGAGTTGGAGAAGAATGCTGAGGACAGCGCCGGAGAATTCCTCACCACCAATCATGGCGTGCGCATCAATGATAATCAGAATTCGCTGAAAGCCGGCGATCGTGGTCCGACCCTGCTGGAGGATTTTATCCTGCGGGAGAAGATCACTCATTTCGACCATGAGCGCATTCCTGAACGGGTCGTGCATGCGCGCGGGTCGGCAGCGCACGGTTATTTTCAAGTTTACGAATCAATGGCCCAGTATACAAAGGCGGGATTTCTCCAGGATCCAACGGTCAAGACACCGGTGTTTGTTCGTTTCTCGACGGTGGCCGGTTCGCGGGGATCGAGCGATCTCGCCCGTGACGTGCGGGGTTTCGCCGTCAAATTTTATACCCAGGAGGGAAACTACGATCTGGTCGGCAATAACATCCCGATCTTCTTCATTCAGGACGCGATCAAGTTTCCCGACCTGATCCACGCTGTAAAGCCGGAACCCCACAATGAAATTCCGCAGGCGGCATCTGCGCATGACACGTTCTGGGATTTCATCTCGCTGATGCCGGAATCAATGCACATGATCATGTGGGTGATGTCCGATCGCGCCCTCCCCAGAAGTTTCCGCATGATGGAAGGTTTCGGCGTTCATACCTTCCGTTTCATTAACGACAGGGGCAAGGCGCGCTTTGTAAAGTTTCACTGGAAACCCGTGCTTGGCCTGCACCAGGTCGTCTGGGACGAAGCCCAGAAGATTTCCGGTAAAGACCCTGACTTTCATCGCCGCGATCTTTGGGAAGCCATTGAGAACGGTGACTTTCCGGAATGGGAGTTTGGTGTCCAAATAGTCGAAGAGAAGGACGAACACAGCTTTGACTTCGACCTGCTCGATCCGACGAAAATTATTCCTGAAGAGATCGTTCCGGTGCGCCGAATTGGCAAGATGACGCTCAATCGCAATCCCGACAACTTTTTCGCGGAGACCGAGCAAGTCGCTTTCCACACCGGGCACGTTGTGCCTGGGATCGATTTCACCAACGATCCGCTCCTGCAAGGTCGGCTTTTCTCGTACCTGGATACGCAACTACTGCGTTTAGGTGGTCCAAATTTTCATGAGATTCCGATTAATCGTCCGGTGGCGCCCGTGCACAATAATCAACGAGACGGCTTTATGCGCCAGACGATCAACAAGGGTCAATCAGCTCACGACCCCAACACTACCAGGGGTGGCTGCCCGTTTCAGGCGGGAGCAGATATGGCTGGGTTTACCAGCTTCACAGAAAGGATTGACGCTCAAAAGATTCGCGCGCGTAGCGCAAGCTTCTTCGATCACTTCAGCCAGGCCACACTCTTCTATAACAGCCAGTCTGAGCCGGAGAAAAACCACATCGTCAACGCGTTCCGTTTTGAGTTGGGTAAAGTGGAGACGAAGCCTATCAGAGAGCGCATGCTGGCCTTGATTGCACAAGTAGACAAGGCTCTGGCTAACCAAGTCGCCGAAGGTTTGGGATTGAAAGTGCCGTCTAAGCTGGATAAGCCTCTCAACATGAGCATACCCGCCGATGGTGACCCAAGAAAGTTTCAGCCGAAGCGAGTCTCACAAGGAATAGAAAACTCTCCTGCGCTGAGCATGGTGAATAACCCCAATTTTCCCAAAGACACAATCAAAACTCGGAAAATAGCGTTCTTAGTGGCGGATGGATTTGACGACGTTGCCGTCTCAGACATGAAAAAAGCGCTAATGACTGCAGGGGCGCTGGCCATGACTGTGGCTCCGCGTCTGGGAGTTTTGACTGGAGCAAACGGGGAAGAGTGTAAAGCTGATTTCAGTTTTCTCACCGGCTCGTCTGTCTTGTTCGATGCGGTGTACGTTCCTGGAGGCGATGCGAGCGTGGCAGCTCTCCAAGGCGAACCCGAAGCCCTTAACTTCGTGGATGAGGCTTACAAACACTGCAAAGCGATCGCTGCCACCGGAGCGGCCGTCGGGTTGCTAGCCAGATTCCAGGGTGAGAAATCACCCGATACAAACACCAGTGACGATCCAGTCGCCGCAAACCAAGGTGTAGTCACCAGTCGTGAGTCCGTAACAGACGACTTTGCTTTGGTCTTCATTGAAGCCATCGCCCAGCATCGACACTGGGAGCGCGAAAGATAGTCATGAGTTATACGCGCATACTCCTGAGTTGTCACCGAGCTGCGATTGAAGAAGGCTGAGTGAAAGTCCGTTCGGGACCTCTGTTGTTACAGAGATCTCTATCTCATACCGCGGAACGAGATCAGTAGGGTCTCCGTCATGGCTCTCGCTATATAGAGCATCCCTTGCGTTCGCAATCGCTTTCATTCTGACTCTGGCTGGGACTGATGTGGATTCTCCACCGGCGGAAGATATTCATTAAGGTGTGACGCAACCTGTCATGCTCCGCTGGACGCGAGAAGGTCCGGCACCGGGAAGTGTCCTAATATGAAATCCAGACCTCGTATCCTCCCAAAGATATGAGTCCGACGTTGCTGGGGCGAGGACAGTGACGCTCTTTTGCTTTGGCTATATAATCCGTTATCAAATTTCAACTCGCCTCAACTACCCGGGCAGGCAGAGAAAAAAAAGTTGGACTTCCCTCACGCGGCAGGCGAGCGAAAAACTCATCAACGGGGCTTAGAGGGAAGGGCGGCATGCCCGATCCTTTGCCTGTTTTGGCCACATGCTCCGAAAAGAGCCTCGCGGTAGGGTCAGGACTGGCACGCGCATTCAAGGTAAGGAGGCCAAAGATGAACAAGTTGAGAGTGATTATCTTAAAGCCGAGCAAGTACGCGTTGAATGGCTACGTCGATAGGTATCGTTGGGGATTCATGCCGAACAGTACGGTCCCTCATCTTCGCAGTATGACCCCGGACAGTTTTCGCGGTGCCCCAGTTGAAGTGCTTACAGTTGACGAATACGTCCATACGGATTTGGACTATCTTGCTCTCTTAAGAAGAGAGCTCGGACATCGAATCCTACTTGCCATCGTGGGCGTGCAAAGTCACCAGTTACATCGCGCGCTGGACCTGGCGGCATATGCGCATCAGAACGGTTGCCTGACGGTCATTGGCGGGCCTCATCCGATGACTTGCGATACGTCAATGCTGCAAGGTCGCGGCGTGAGTTTCGCTTTGGCTGAAGCTGAGCTTGTTTGGCTCGACATCCTGGAGGATGCGTTGGCCGGACAGCTACAACCCGTTTATGGACAGAAGCAGCGTTGGCAGCGGGAGCTTGACTCCCCGGTTATTAGCCCGCCGAACAAGAAGGACATGCAGCGTTACGTTATACCGATGCTCGGACTTTACCCGGCGCGCGGCTGCCCCTTCACCTGTAACTATTGCTCCGTGATTAAAATTGCTGGTCGCAGAGTTCGCAGCCAGAGCGTTGAGACAACAATCAAAAGTCTCAGAGCAGCTAAAGCTGCCGGCATCAAGATGATTATGTTTACGTCTGATAATTTCAATAAATATGCACAGGCCGAAGAGCTTCTCAATGCCATGATTGACGAAAAGCTCGATCTGAAGTTTTTCGTCCAGTGCGATACCCAAATTGCCAGACAGGAAAAGCTGGTCGAGCTTTCATCAAGAGCCGGATGTTTTGAGATATTTGTGGGTGTTGAGTCCTTCAATCGCAGCACACTGCTCGCCGCGAAAAAGGGTCAGAATCATCCTGAACTCTACAAGGATATAGTTGACCTCTGCCAGACCTACGGAATTTCTTCTCATTTTTCAAACATAATCGGCTTTCCTAAGGACACCGCATCCAGCATCAAATGCCACATTAAGACTCTCTGCGAGTTGAGTCCGTTACAGGCTTCTTTCTACATCTTATGTCCCATTCCGGGAACTGAGCAGTACAGCGAATTCTTATGCGCAGGATTAATAGCTGAAAGAAATCTCGACCGCTTCGACGGGACTGTTCTCACCTGGAATCACCCCGATCTTTCGCGTCAGGAACTCACTTCTTTATTGTTCCGCTGCTATACCACGTTCTATTCGTTGAAACACACGATTTCGAGCCTTCGCCGACAGTCAGACGCGGATGGTAGATGGTTCCGATCACTTGCGACGCTTACTCTCTCGTCCTTCAGTCGTTACGCATCATTCCGCCGGGCCCACCCAATGTCCGGCGGGGTGAAACGTGTGTATCTGGACTCTTCTAGTGATTACATACCGCTGCGTAAAACTATGTTCGACTTCGAATTTGCGCCCCTGCCGCAGATCTTGCAATTACCGGAAGCGGATCAAGCCTTGAATCGTCGGGCCAAAATAAATTGATTCACAAGTGAATGAGGTGTCTGGTCTGATAGTAAAATACGCTGCATAAGGGGTCGTGTCTTTCAAATTAAGACAGTCCCGAAAGCTGCGTTCAAAGTGACACGCCGCCAAAAATAACGATAAACTACCCAGGAAAGAATTCAGTTTTATTCTGTAAGACGTGACCCAGCCCGAATCAAGTAATCCAAGGATCTCCCCTGGAACTCACCTTGGCCGTTTCGAGTTACATTCCAAGATTGGCAAAGGTGGTATGGGTGAAGTTTACCTGGCTCGTGATACAGAGCTGGGACGGCTCGTGGCTTTGAAGTTCCTTCCGGCCGATGTTTCCTCCGATCGGCAGCGCATGCAAAGGTTCACCAATGAAGCTAAGATCGTTTCATCCTTGAACCATCCAAATATTCTCACAATCTTCGAAGTTGGAGAGATCGATGGAACGCGCTTTATTGCGACGGAATACGTAGACGGTATAACCCTGCGCCAGCATATTAATGATAATCCACCGGAACTCAAGTCGATCTGTGACATTGCGCTTCAAATCTGCAACGCATTGGAAGCGGCCCACTCAGCCGGGATCGTTCATCGCGACATCAAGCCGGAAAACATAATGCTGAGAAAGGATGGGATTGTAAAAGTCCTTGATTTCGGCTTAGCAAAACTTAGTCAAGAAAATTCTTCACTATTTCCCGAAGCGGAAACTTTGGCGTTTACCGAACCTGGCCTGGTATTCGGCACAATCAGTTACATGTCGCCCGAACAGGCCCGGGGACAGAAAATCGATCAACGGACGGATATCTTCAGCCTTGGCGTTGTGCTCTATGAAATGATCGCCGTTCGCATTCCCTTTGAGGGAGCAACGGCCAGCGATATTCTGGTTTGTCCTGGATCGCGAGCCGGCGCCCCTGCGGCAAGTGCCACCCGAGGTTGAAGCTCTTGTCTTGAGAGCCCTGGCTAAGGACAAGGAGTCGCGTTACCAAACTGCCGGTGAGATGTCATCTGAACTTCGTCATCTCAAAAAATTAATAGAGTTTGACCCCGACTGGAGCAAAACTACCCTCGCAGAGAGGTATAGCCAAGCCTCCCATTCGAACAAGTTATCACGTCACACTCCTGCAACCTCAGGCGCAATTGACTCCTTGGCGATACTTCCACTGACGAATGTCAGCGCCGATCCAAGCATGGAATACCTGTCCGACGGAATTACGGAGAGCATCATTAACAGCCTCTCGCAGTTGCCGCAAATTCGCGTCATGGCGCGTGCCACAGTCTTCCGATACAAGAACAAAGATATTGATCCGCAGGATGTTGGACGTGAGTTGGGAGTGCGCGCTGTGATGCACGGAAAAGTACTTCAAATGGCCGATATGCTGGTTATTAGAACTGAGATGGTAAACATAGCCGATGGCTCGCAAATATGGGGTGAGCAGTACAAGCGGCGGCTCTCTGACATTCTTGAGCTTCAGGAGGAGATTTCAAAAACAATTTCGGAAAGACTTCGGGTCAAGCTCACGGGAGAGGAAGAGCAACTCTTAACCAGGCGGTACACAGAGAACATTGAAGCCTATCAACTGTATCTGAAGGGACGGTATTTCTGGAGCAAGAGAACCAGAGAGGGGCTAAGGAAGGGAGTCGAATATTTCAAGCAAGCGATAGATAGGGATCCAACTTACGCACTTGCCTACGCCGGTCTGGCGGATGCTTACGCCTTTCTTGGTCTGCATCGTGTGACTCCACCGCACGATATCCTGCCTAAAGCGAGAGCGGCAGCAGTCAAGGCCTTGCAGATAGACAACACTCTGGCGGAGGCTCACAGCGCGTTAGCTAATATTAAGACCATCTACGACTGGGACTGGGCTGGCGCTGAAAATGATTTCAAGCGCTCTCTGCAGTTGAACCAGAAAGATGCCACAACCCACTCCTACTATGCCAACTACCTGGCAGCTATGGGCCGCCATGAGGAAGCAATGGCTGAGACTTATCGTGCTCAGGAGCTTGATCCGCTCTCACCGATCATAAATGTCATGGTTGGTTATACGGCTTTCCTCAAGCGAGACTATGTTCTTGCGATAGAGCAGTGCCGCAAGACTCTTGAGATAGAGCCGAGATTTTTCTGGATTCGTATGGGATTTGGATGGGCGTATGAGGAAATGGGAATGTTTGAACGGGCGATTCCAGAGTTTGAGAAAGCCGTCGAACTAACCGGCGGCACAATGGGGACTCTCGCTGGGCTGGGCCACGCGTATGGACTTGCCGGTTGTAAGCAGGAGGCGCTCGAGATTATCCGCAAGTTGCAGGACAAGTCGCAACAAAGTTACGTACACACCAGGAGCTGAAAACCAGAAGTCTCCAAAGCTGGTAAATAACTGGCCAGCACTATGCCGCTCACCCACAGCGAGGCGGCCAGAACCAGCGGCGGTAACAGATAGAACTTGTCAAGAAAGCGTAGCTCGGGAAATCTAATCAGATCGGGGACTAGGTCGTACTTAGTGTTCTGATTCTCCGGTGCGAGAATCCAGCCAACATGCGCCCACCAGAATCCTTGTATCGAGGGAGAGTGCACATCGTTCTGAGTGTCGGAAAACTGTGATGATAGCGATGATGGGCTGCCCACCACAGAGGCCCTTGTTGAGCCGCGGATGTTCCCAACAGCGCTAAGAAAAACTGAAATAAGCGGCTGGTTTGGTACGTACGATGTGAAAAGTAGTGGTGGTATCCGGCAGTGATCCCGATCATTCGAACCAAATAAAGAGCAAGACAAGTATAAAGCGCCACCCAGCTTACTCCACTCCAAATAACCAACAGACAAGCCGCATGCATGAGAAGAAAGCCAGGAGTGCGTAGTGATGAGATTTGTTTTCTCATAATGTTCTTGGGAGCAATTAAACAGGAGCACCAAGAAGAGAACACAAGCAGAATCCCAGATCGCGAGTGACTATGAATCTCTACTCAATCGATGATCGACTCTATAGACCAGCACCTCAGGTATTGTCAAGGCTGTTAAGGTGGTGTGTCGTTAGCACATGATGTGTCCAGTGTGATTAGTACATGAAGGGTCCGCTTTGAGCGGGTTGGGTCAAGGCTGCATGGCAGGATGCTGGCATGAAGCAAATGACACAGTCCGCAGTGGAGCGGGCGATGAAACTACAGGAGGTGATGTTACGGGCAATGGCCAAGCGGATCACGTGGTATGAGCCATAACCTGCTGGAGAGTGCGTGAACGTTAACGTGACGCGCCGCAAGCGCGTCTGCGGAAATCACACATTGCGTTCGTTCGCGGTATCACAGAAGAAGGGGCAACGACAAGAACTTCCGACTATCGACTAAAGGTCTAACCTAAACTTAGTAATCCTTCCGAGGAAAATCTTCCCCCCGCTACCCCGATTTTGGCTTCCGTTCGGTTTATGTGAGCAAAAGGCAAAGCTTAAAAATGGCGCGAAACGTGTCCTTGACAGAGGCGGAAGAAGAGGGTCACAATCCGCACGATTAACCGGACAGCCAACAAAAGAAAGGAAAGGAGACGGCATGTCTTCCATAACAGGAACTTTTTCGGGAAGAATCACGAAGCAGTCCGCAATCCCACTTACCGACCAACCCAACCACGAGATGAGCATCGCCGAGATTAGCGGCACGCATAAATCGGCCGATCCGCTGTGGAACGACGCGAAAATCACCTACTGGGGCGTTAACGACTTGCTCGACGGCAAGGGACCGCAGCGCGGCTACTTCACCAGCGTCCACGCTGATGAGGGCCGCGACTGGGGAACGTTCGAGGGCCAAGTCACCACGGCGGGCGGCGCGATGACCGTTGAAGGCACCTGGGAATTCGCCGGCGGCGATGGCGAGTACCGCGGCCTCACCGGCGGCGGCAAGTTCAAGACCGTGATGAAATCTGAGACCGAGCTCGAGTGCAGCTGGGATGGCATCTACGAATTGGCCAAGGCGCAGACGCGCTGAGCAACAACACAGCGCGGCCCGCGTCGCACCCGAGTTTAGCGGCGTTTTGCTAATAAACTGTATGTCTTCACGCAAGTACAGAAGAATGCTCGACGCGGTCCGGACTTTAGAACTCGCTAATAAGGCGCATTCTCTGTATCCTGCCCAGCCTCCCACGCTACAGATCCGATACGATGATCGTACGCGATTGAAAGGTGGTCGGTGGAATTGACATATCCCGCTGCTTCGGTTAGGTTTTGAGACTTCAGGAACGATTAAGGGCTTTACGCGACGTTTCGGAAGCAATTTGTCACGGCGGGTATCAGGGCTTTTGTTTCCCGCCTGCTAAGTTTCAATTTTTGATAGGACGCTCCGGAAGACCTTCGTCAGGAATCGAACGTTGGCTCGATTCCTTACTTTCCACGGCCGCCACTAGGCTGCCTTGAGACGAAGGCGCTCCTATTGGAACCGATCTGGAAGTTCGTAAATATTGAATCGTGAATTGTTGAAGGAGGCGAGGCTCATCGCTTCCCGATGGGAATGTGAACGTAGACCCGTCCCGGGTCTTCCCGTTTTCTATTCCCCAGTTTTCGATTACGACTCACCACACAGGTATGAGCGAGATTAAGGTAAAACTGAAGGACGGCGCGGGAGCGCAGATTCCTGGCCCGGTGACGGTGGGTCAGGCGCTAAAACGTCTCGACCGCGATGCCGCCAAGCAGGCCCTTGCGGCGCGTGTAAATGGCCGTGAGGTGGATCTCGCTTTTACGCTCAACACTCATAACGGCGAAGCAATACAGATCGAGCCGGTCCTGCCAGGAACCAGGGAGGGTCTGGACGTGCTGCGCCATTCGTCCGCGCACCTGCTCGCAGCTGCCGTACTGGATCTTTTTCCCGGGTCGAAGCTCGGGATCGGGCCGGCATTGCTGGACGACCCACGCTACGGTTTCTTTTACGATGTGATCACCCCGCGGGCTCTGACAGAAGCGGACCTCCCGATCATAGAGAAGAGAATGCGTGATATTGCCAAACGCAACCTGCAATATCGCCGCGATGAGATTGCGAAGAGTGATGCCATTCGTATTTTTCAGGAACGTGATGAACCTTTGAAGTGCGCCTTAATCGCTGACAAGGGCAGCGACACAGTCAGTGTCTATTACATCGACGGTTCTCCTTTCCTCGACTTTTGTCTCGGACCGCATGTGCCGAACACCAATAAGTTACGGGCATTCAAATTGCTCTCCCTCGCCGGCGCTTACTGGATGGGCGATGCCACACAGCCGCAGATGCAGCGCGTCTACGGAACGGCGTTCTTTACCCCCGCCGAACTGGAGGCCTGGCTCAAGCAGCGGGAAGAAGCGGAGAAGCGCGATCATCGTCGACTGGGACGCGAACTAGACCTGTTTTCTATTCAGGAACAGTACGGACAAGGCCTCATCTTCTGGCATCCGAAAGGCGGAGTCATTCGCCAGCAAATGGAAGACTATCTGCGCGAGGAGATGGTTAAGCGCAACTACAGTCTTGTCTATACGCCCCACATTGCAAAGCGCGAGCTGTGGCAGATAAGCGGGCACGAAGAGAACTATGCTGACTCGATGTTTGCCCCGACGACCATTGAAGAAGCAGAGTTTCGACTCAGGCCGATGAACTGCCCGATGCACATCGCCATCTATAAATCGCAACAGCGCTCTTATCGCGACCTGCCTCAGCGATATGGGGAGATGGGGACCGTGTACCGGGCCGAATTGTCAGGCACGCTGCACGGCCTGATGCGCGTTCGTGGATTCACTGTTGATGATGCGCATCTCTTCTGCACGCCCGGGCAAGTTCGCAAAGAGATAGACGATTGCGTGGATTTTGCGGCTCAGGTACTGAAGACTTTTGGGTTCGACAAAATAAAGTTTGAGTTGTCGATAAAAGGCAACGACACTGGTAAGAAGTGGCTGGGTGCGGAAGAAGAGTGGGTGGCTGCGGAGGCGGCGCTGGCCGACGGACTCGAGGGCCGGGGCATCAAGTACGAACGCATTGAAGGCGAGGCGGCCTTCTATGGCCCAAAGATAGACTTCAAGATTGAAGATGCCATCGGCCGTTTATGGCAACTGGGAACGGTGCAATGGGATTTTAATTTACCGCAGCGTTTCGAGCTTGAGTACATAGGCGAGGACAATAAGCCGCATCGCCCGGTGATGGTTCACCGCGCTCTGTTTGGCTCTATCGAACGCTTTTTTGGTGTGCTAATCGAGCACTATGATGGGGCCTTTCCGATGTGGCTGGCGCCGGTGCAGGTGGCAGTCCTGCCGATCACCGATCGCGTCAACGAGTACGCCGAGCGAGTTGCAAACGAGTTACGCGCCACTGCTTTTCGTGTGGAGTCAAACCTGCGCAGCGAAAAGATCGGAGCAAAGATCCGTGACGCACAAATGCAGAAGGTTCCGTTCATGCTGGTGCTGGGTGATCGAGAGATGGAGCAGAACCAGGTAGCAGTTCGCGAACGTCTAAAGGGAGACATCGGTGTGATGTCGCTCCCAGAGTTCAGTGAGATGGCCCGCAAGCTCGTCGTGGAGCGGGCGCTGGTAAACAGTTAGTTTCGAGTTTCGGGTTTCGGGTTCGAGTTAGCAAGTCAGCGACTCGGAGCTCCGAACCCCAGACTCGAAACTTTTAATCGAGGAGGTGAAGTATAGCTACAGGCTTTCGAGGTCGCGGACAGCGACCTGACAATCGTCGCATACCGATCGCGCGTATCAATGACCGAATCCGGGTGCCGCAGGTGCGCGTTATCGGTGATGAAGGTGAACAGCTCGGAGTGATGGACGTGCGCGACGCCATCCGAGCGGCGAAGGAAAAAGGATTGGATCTGGTTGAAGTAGCGCCGACAGCCGACCCGCCTGTTTGCCGGATTATTGACTTCGGAAAGTATCAGTACGAGGCCAAGAAGAAGGCAAACGAGGCGAAGAAGAAGCAGGTGACGATTGTAGTCAAGGAAGTGAAGTTCCGGCCCGGCACAGACGACCACGATTACGATTACCGTATGAAGCACGCACGGGAGTGGTTGCAAGAAGGTGACAAGGTGAAAGCCACGATCTGGTTCCGGGGCCGCGAGATGACGCATCGCGAACTCGGCGCCCGAATACTTGCGAAACTGGAGGGCGATCTACAAGACCTCGGTGAAGTAGAAGCCAGGCCGCGCATGGAAGGCAATCAGATGTTCATCATCTTTGGTCCCAAGCGACACAAGGGTGTAACCAAGCCCGAACGACCCGCCGCAGCCGAAGGCAGCAGACAATTGCCTGAAGTCGCTAAGCCGAAGCCAGAAGGCGGTGGCCAGTAGATTTTTGATTGCCGAATGCCGATTTGCTGTTATCGCGAAGGCAGTCGGAAATTGGCAATGGAAATGGAGAACAATTAATCATGCCAAAACTAAAAACACACAAGGGAGCGGCCAAGCGCTTTCGATTGACTGCTACTGGAAAGATAAAGCGCGGTCATTCACATGCTCGCCACATCCTGACGAAAAAGACTAATAAGCGTAAGCGCTTGCTGGATATTGACGCGTTGGTGTCGAAGTCGGATCAAAAGCGCGTGGAAGCGATGCTGCCTTACGGGCGCGATTAATACTAAGGATGAAGGATGAAGGCGGAAGGATGAAGAGCGGGAGACACGCAGACAGGGAGAACGGGCGACTCGGTGAGACCGCGACAGTGCCAAGTTCCCTATTCTCCATGTCTCCGTGTCACCCGTCGCCGCGTCTCTTTAATAGAAGGGAGATTGAACTATGCCTCGAGCAAAACGTGGAAATAAACGCCTTGAAAAGCGCAAGAGAATATTGAAGCTCGCGAAAGGTTATCGCGGCACCAAATCAAAGCTTTACCGTTCGGCGAAAGAGTCAGTCGAGCGTGGGTTAAATTTTGCGTATACCGGAAGAAAACTGAAGAAGCGTGATTTTCGTAGTCTCTGGATCGTGCGTATTGGCGCCGCAGCGCGTCTTAACGGGCTGAATTATTCACAGTTCATGCACGGCCTGAAACTCGCTGGTATAGAGCTGGACCGCAAGGTGCTTGCCGATCTGGCCGCCAACACGCCGGAAGCTTTTAAGGAAGTGGCCGTGCAAGCGAAGAACGCTTTGGATAGTGAACAGCGACAAAAAGCGGCTGCCTAAACAGCGCACTCATTTGCTGATGGCCGAAAGTCAAAGCCAGGAAGATCCAAGGACCCAGGTTGAAGCTGCAAGCAAAGCGTTCGAGCATGAGTTCGAACGCTTTGCCCGCTTTACCGGTCAATCCGCCGCCGTGCACGGGCTTACACTAGACCATGCGGAGTCCGAGCAGCGTGCTCTGGCAGAGCTGCGCACGCGACATCTGGGCAAGAAGAGCGTGCTTGCCAACTGCAAGAAAAGCATCGGCCGTGTAGCGACGGAAGGACGCGCAGCCTTTGGCCAACTGGTTCAGAGCCGGGAAGCTGAAATCGTATCGGCCATTGAGCAGGCCGAAACGAAACTGAAGGATCACATTCAATCGGCCCGCACTCTGCGCGAAAGCATTGACGTAACTCTGCCCGGTCGACGCCCTCGGCGCGGACATCTTCATCCAATCACCCTGGTGCGCGAACGCCTTGAAGATATCTTCGTGGCTCTGGGCTACGCGATTGAAGATGACCGTGAGATTGAAACCGACTTCTATAACTTCGATGCGTTGAATATTCCACCGAACCACCCTGCGCGGGCCTCCCAGGATACTTTCTACACGATTGAAGGGCTGGCGCTGCGTTCCCAAACCTCGACGGTCCAAATACACGCCATGCAGCGTCGTGGAGCGCCGGTGCGAATGATCGCGCCGGGCCGGGTTTTCCGCCGGGATACTCCCGACCCCACCCACAATCCGATGTTCTTTCAGGTGGAAGGACTGTGCGTGGATCGCGGCATTACCATGGCGCACCTGAAGGGTACCGTGGCTGAGCTGCTGCGGCGCATGTTTGGATCCAAGACGGTCACGCGTTTTCGTCCCTCGTACTTTCCGTTTACCGAACCAAGCGCCGAGTTTGATTTTAGTTGTTTTAAGTGCGGTGGCTCCGGGTGTCGTATCTGTAAGAATTCAGGCTGGATCGAGTTGGGGGGATCGGGCATGGTACATCCGAACGTTCTGCGGGCAGCGGGGGTGGATTCTGACGAGTTTTCAGGGTTCGCTTTTGGCTTTGGTATCGACCGGATGGTGGGACTGATGTACGAACTCGATGACATCCGTTTGTTGTTCGAAAACGACGTACGATTTCTGGAACAGTTTGATTAGAGGGTAAATGGTCAATGGTCAATGGTAAATAGTGAATAGAAAGAGTTTGCTTTTCACCATTTGCTATTCACTATTTACCATTTATCGCACCCATGCTCATCAGCTACAACTGGCTACGAGAACTGACCGGGACCTCGCTGACTCCGCTGGAGTTGCGGGAGCGATTGACCATGGTCGGATTGGCAATCGATGCCGTGGAAGAGAAGGACAGCGACGCTGTTCTTGACGTCGAAGTTCCTTCGAATCGTCCCGACTGTCTCTCCCATATGGGGATTGCTCGCGAAGTTGCGCTCATCGAGTCAGGAAAGATTCGCCCGCCGTCCAGTAAACCGGCCAGCGCTGAAGGCCGGGCCGCCGACCTGACGTCAGTGGAAATCCGTGATACCGATCTCTGCCCGCGATACGCCGCCCGACTAGTGCGAGATGTAAACATTGCCCCATCCCCGGCCTGGTTGACGAAACGCCTGGAAGAGATTGGGCAGAGACCTATCAACAATGTCGCCGACATCACGAATTACGTGCTGCATGAACTGGGCCAGCCGCTTCACGCCTTTGACTTCGCAAAGCTTAGTGGACAACGAATCGTCGTCAGACGCGCAAACGCGGGTGAAAAGTTGAAGACACTTGACGGCGTGGAGCGCACGCTCGACGCCAAGATGCTGGTGATTGCGGATGCCGAGCGGCCGGTTGCACTGGCTGGGATAATGGGTGGCGAAGACTCCGAAATCTCCATTCAGACGACGGATGTGTTGATCGAAAGCGCCTACTTTAATCCAGACGCCGTGCGTCGGACTGCAAGAAAGTTGGGCATGGATACAGAAGCGTCGCGGAGGTTCGAGCGCGGCGCGGATTACGAGGACGTCTTGCGCGCTCAAAACAGATGCGTCGAGCTAATCTGCGAGATCGCCGGCGGCGTCGCGACGGAGGATGCGATCGATGTGTATCCAAGTCCCATGCCGACGCGGCGTATCGCGTTTCGTCCTGCTCGAGTGGAGAATCTGACTTCGCTAAACGTCGCTGAAACCGATATGAAATTTATTCTCACCGGACTCGGCATTGCTCACACCGAAGAATCGTCCGCGGTCTGGAAGTGTGTTCCACCTACCTGGCGAATTGATATCGAGCGCGAAGAGGACCTAGTCGAAGAAATCGCCAGGCACTTTGGGTACGACAAGATCGACTCCGAACTTCCTCCATCGAACCAGTCAGGAGAGCTGCAACCGAGGGAGCTGAAAATCCGCAAGTTGCGCCGTACGCTCCAAACCCTGGGCTTTGATGAGGCAATCAATTTTAGCTTTATCGAAGCGGCTCACGACAATCAATTTGAGTTGATTCCGGAACTCAATACTGAGGATCCTGAGCACGTTTTTATCACGCTTAAGAATCCGATTATTGAAAGCGAGGTGCGGATGCGTCCTACCCTGATTCCGGGCGTACTAAACTCCCTCCGGCATAATCTTAATCACGGCGTACGCAGCGTCCGTTTATTTGAAACTGGGCGGATTTTTGCTAAATTGAACTCTGGTGAGCTGCCAAACGAACGCGAGGCACTGTCCTTAATTGCCACCGGTGGCGCTGGGGAAGAGAACCGAGCTCAAGCGCTGCGAGAGACGGATTTTTATGATCTTAAAGGATCTTTGGAAGCAGCCCTCGCGGCGATGAACCGTGGACCGTTGCGGTTCACCAAAGCCCAGGTGAAACACTTACGAGAAGGTCAGTCGGCAAGGATATTATTGGCTGATGGAACACCTATCGGGTCTCTCGGCAGACTGGCGGAGTCGGTGTCTGATGCTTATAAATTTCGCCAGCCTGTTTATGTTGCCGAGCTTGATCTCACCAGGCTGCTAGCTGCTGAAGAGCTTCCGGTCCAATACGCACCGTTACCTCGTTATCCATCCGTCGTGCGCGATCTCACTATTCTGGTTGATCGCCAAATCACTCTGGAGGAGCTGCTGCGTACAATCGAAGAACAGCAGGTTGATGATTGCCGCGGCGCCCAACTAGTGGGGACCTACGAAGGAGCGAACATACCGGAAGACAGGCGCGCGGTGACTCTCAGAATCGAATATCGCTCGGATGAGCGGACCTTGCGCGACGAAGAAGTTGAGGAGCGCCAGCGCGGCTTGATTGAGTCGTTGCTTCGCCAGTATAGTGCGCAACTGCATTGAAGAAATAAATCGTCTTCGACTGCAAAATCAGTCTTGCGCTTGCCAGCGCGAAGCCGCATAATCAAACCCGCTTGAGCTAGGTTGGTCGTGGGAGATAATGATGGTCGGTTTATCTGGACTGGAAAAGTTCTCGCACCTCGAAGATAAGATCTATCGCACCATCGAACTCACCAAAGCGCTTCGGCAAGAGAAGGAAAGTCTCGAAAAGGAGCTTTCGCTCGCGCGCCGCGAAATGGGTGTACCCAGGGAAACCCACCGGCTTGAAAGACAGGTTGAACAGCTACTAGCCGAACGCGACATGATACGCACGAAGGTGGAGGCAATGCTGGACGCGGTTGCGGCTCTGGATCCAGAACTGGCGGAGGAACTCAGATGACCGCCGGAATCGGCCAAACGCTCGGTAAAAGCAGCATGGACACGACTACTACGACTCCCACGATCAGAGTCGAGATTTATAACCAGACCTACAACATTCGCTCCGACGGCGACACGGAGTACATCATCCAGCTTGCCGAATTCGTAGACAGCCGCATGCGGGACATTTCCTCAGGAACCTTGACCGTTGATTCTCTAAAGGTTGCGATCCTCGCCGCGTTGCACGTCGCTGATGAACTTCACCGCCTTAAACACCTTCACGAGCAGGCGGACGCCCAGCTTGCCACACGCAGCGCCGAGTGCGCAGAAATGCTCGATCGGCTGCTGAAAGTCCGAAGCAATGTGGAGCAAGGGCAAAGCGGGGCGGGGAAATTGTCCCTGGGTTAGTACTCTTGCCAGGTTTGACCGAATTCATTTTCCATTATTTTCCATTTCTCATTGTGCGCCGGGGTAAACCGGCAAGATGTACGTCGCTACTACGGGTCTCTGACCCCGTGGGATACCACCTAGCTTCCCGTAATTCGGAGCTGGCGAGGTTCCAGCGCGCAGAACCTGACCGGCAATGTGTCTTCCCGCAGGAGTCCGGGGGAGGCAAGATGAAAGCCTTACGATGCGTACAGCAAAGTTGATAAACGCTCTTCCAGTTCATCCGAGCGGGTTTGAGGGTCAAGATTAAGGACAGTTTCCACTTGTGAGGCTCACTCTTTAGTGTGAGTATCTTGCCGGGCATAATACCTCTCCAGCCGCAAATGACCAAGAAAAATGAGAATGGGAACATAGAAAATGAGCTGGCCGCTACGCGTACAGGCAAGCGAAGGTAATTTATCTACTTCCCGCCGCTCCGCGCCTATGCTAGTATCCGCAGTGGCGGAGGGAAACTTTCTGCGGGGCCCGTCACCGAGTTACGATGATTGAGCCAACGCCGTTAAATAGGGAGACCGACGCCGCATCAGCCAGTGCACTTCTTCACCGTTAAGAATTGCCAGAGGCTGCGGCAGACATAGGTCACCCACCTGTAATGCAGGTTCAATTTCGGCTTCGGAACGACTCAGCGGATCTCCCTCCCGCCATCGGTCGTAAATTGTAAATCGTGAATCGTAAATAGAAATTACTTCAATTTACGGTTGACGAATTTTGATTTACGACCTTTTTCTATTCACGCTTTACGATTTCCGCCGTCTTTATGAAAGTCTTGATGATTGGTGATGTGGTGGCCAAGCCCGGGCGCATTGCTGTGCTTGAGCGCATACAGGACTTGCGCGAACAGTATGCAATCGATCTCGCCCTGATGAATGCCGAAAATGTAGCAGGCGGTTTTTCGATTACTCCTTCGCTGGCTGAACAACTTTTCGCCGCCGGCATCGACGTAATGACTTCCGGCAATCACATTTTCGATAAAAAAGAAGCTATCGACTACATCGGCAAGCAACCCCGGTTGCTGCGGCCCGCCAATTATCCGCCGGGAACGCCTGGGAGTGGGCTCTGGCAGGGAGAAATACGCGGTACGAAGGTGGCAGTAATCAATCTGATGGGGCGCGTGTTTATGCCGCCTTCAGACGACCCTTTCCGGATCGTGGAGGGCTTGGTGAGTTCGCTGTCTTCAGAAATCAAGGTGCGGCTGGTGGACATGCACGCGGAGGCGACTTCCGAAAAGGTCGCCATGGGATGGTATCTGGACGGCCGCGTTTCGACAGTAGTCGGGACGCACACCCACGTGCAAACCGCAGATGAGCGAATCTTGCCTCAAGGAACGGCCTACCTGACTGATGTTGGTATGACAGGTAGTTACGACGGCGTGATTGGCATGAACAAAGCAGATGTGATTGCCCGCTTCACTTCGGTAATCGCACGCAGGGCCGAACATTCGAATGGTCAGGTGCGCATTTGCGCGGCGGTGATCGGCATTGATGAGACAACCGGGAAGGCACACAGCATCGAGCGGATTAATCTTGCGCATGATCAGTGAGGGAGAGATGGGGGGACGGGGAGATACGGAGAGACGGGGAGACGGGGAGATAGGGAGACAGGGAGGCGGGAGACGCAGAGACGCAGAGACGAGCACATGGAGATTGGAGTGAGAGATGATGACCCTTCAGGAACGCTTCGGAGGATGGATTATCCATTGTTCTGGTCGATCGATGATTCGCACCAACTGACCAATTATCCAATCATATTGCTGATCCAGTTCTGAAGCTTCCTCTGGAGACATATATCCGCAGCGCCAGGAGAACTCAAGCCAAACCCGAGTTTCTTCGGCTTCGCCTTCACTGTCATTCAACTTACTGACGAAGTAAGCTGGGTATCGGCGCTTTCTCCAGGCTTCGCCGATGTTGGAACAAACTGACCGAGAGGCTCGTCGTATTTGGTCGGTAAGCGAGTACCGTTCTTCGATTGGGAAGTGTTTGCTTAATTCGAAAATGCGCATCGCAGCCTTCATTGCTGCTTGATTACGCGAAGCTCTTTGTAACTTGAAATGTGTGACATGAGGATGAGGCTCCTGTCCTGATGTGCTTTGTAACTTTTAGAATACGAACAGCGTGAGTTGTCGCTTTTTCGCCCTGTCTCCCTTTCACTCCGTCTCCCCGTCTCCTACGTTCGCGTTCGGCTGCGGCCGCTAATCTGGAGCGGTTTGCGGGGGAACTAGCTCCCCACTTTGGGATTTCTTGAGAATCGGCCCCAGAAAAAGCTGAGCGTAGCCTTCAGGAAATGAGCGTACGCGGCCCGATCCATCAGTAACGACGTGCCCGGTTTCGCCTTCTGAAATTATTTGAGCGTCGGTGGCCCGAACGATTTCGTAGCCAAACCTCAGCGAGCGTCGGCGCAGTTCGGTAATGCGCGTACGAATCAAGATCTCGTCGTCGTAATAGGCGGGCGTTTTGTAGCGGCAATAGCTCTCGGCCACGACCAGAAACGCGTTGTCATTCGTTTCCATGTCGCGATAAGAGAATCCACGCGCGCGGCAATATTCAGTCCGGCCGATTTCAAACCAGACGAGGTAGTTGGCATAATAGACGATACCCATTTTGTCGGTTTCGGAGTAGCGCACACGCAAAACCGTCTCGTGCCAATCTCCGAGCACATTTTCCGGCGCCGGGCTCGTCATGAGCGAATGCCTCCAAACTCTCTAGAAAAGAGAATGCCGCATGAACCTTAAATTGCTCCTGGGTCTGAAACGTTTAACGGACTATAAGAGCGAGAGCCGGAGGTTGTCAAAGCAAATCGCCAGGATTGTCGGCGCGCTGGTTTGTTCCAGCCTCATTTTCACGGCGGTTTTCGTCGGCACTCCTCGGGTCGCCTCCATGCCCCAGGCCAAGGCGGCCGCTCCCAGCACCCTACGGAACGCTGCAATAGTGGCGACCACGGTTACGATCCTGAAGGAAACCAGCGAGATCCGGGAACTGGCGATTCTTCGACCGGTAAAGAGCGGTGCGCAATCACGAACTGAAATCGAGCGCATGATTGTTCGCAACCTCGACGAGCAAACAACCCCGGCCGAGATGCATGCGACTGAACTGGCCCTGAAGAAGCTTGGCCTGGCGCCACCAGAGTTTCAGTACCGTCCCTTCGTAGTCAAGCTACTGACCGAACAAGTAGCCGGTTACTACGATCCAAAAGCTCAGCAGTTCTATCTTGCCGACTGGATCGAGCTTCAAGGTCAAAAGCCCGTAATGGCTCATGAGTTGACTCACGCCTTACAAGATCAGCATTTCAACCTGCGACGTTTCGAAAAATGGCCTAAAGGCGACTCCGACGCCGAGCTCGCTGCCCATGCGTTAATCGAAGGGGATGCCACCCTCGCAATGACGCTCTACATGGCGAAGAATCCACTCATAGCCCTGGCGTTCATTCGTTCGCTGGGCGGCAGCAACATGGCCTCAGACCAGTTCAAACAAGCGCCGCGAGCGATCCGCGAATCGCTGGTATTTCCCTATGAGCAGGGATCCGAATGGGCCACTCGAGTTTACAAGCGAGGTGGTTGGGCTTCGGTTTCGCAGGCCTACGCAAAGTTGCCTTTATCCAGTGAGCAGATTCTCCACCCGGAAAAATATTTCGACTATGAGACGCCGGTGAAAGTCGCGCTGCCGGAGCTGCGCACCATGTTGGGCACCGGCTGGAAAAGAATTGACTACGACGTGAACGGTGAATGGAGCCTCTATTTGATTCTAGATCAATTTCTGAATGCCTCAGCTGAATCGCGTCGCGCGGCGGCGGGTTGGGCGGGCGACCGTTATGCGCTTTATGAAGGTTCGAAGCCTGGTGACGTGTTCACTGTTCAACTCACCGCGTGGGACACACAAAACGATGCGCGGGAGTTTTTCGACGCCTACGCCAAACGCACCTGGCGACGCTATCCAAACTCGAAAGCTACGGAGATAACCTCAGGCGATGATATTAAAGCTGTGAACGCCACTGCTCAGATCCCGGTGAGAGAGCGTCACGATTGGCAGACAAATGAAGGCCGCGTGGTGGTGGAGCTGCAAGGCTCTCGAGTGCTGATCATGGAAGGCATTCCTGGAAACGCGGACACCAAGGCGCTTTCAAAAGCGTCGTGGCAATAAGCTGCTTTATGACGGAAGGAAGCAGTCAGGAGGCGAACAGAGAAGGGGCGACGGAGTGAAAGGGAGAGAGGGCGAAAAGACATAACCAAACTAGTAACGTTAACAGACCGGCAAGGTTACAAAACCACACATCCGGACAGGAGCCTCATCCTCATGTCACACATTTCAAGTTACAAAGAGCTTCGCGTATATCAAGCAGCAATGAAGGCTGCGATGCGCATTTTCGAATTAAGCAAACTCTTCCCATTAGAAGAACGGTACTCGCTCACCGACCAAATACGACGTGCCTCCCGTTCAGTTTGTTCCAACATCGGCGAGGTCTGGAGAAAGCGCCGATACCCAGCTTACTTCGTCAGTAAGTTGAATGACAGTGAAGGCGAAGCCGAAGAAACCCGCGTTTGGCTGGAGTTCTCCTGGCGCTGCGGATATATGTCTCCAAAGGACGCTGCCGAACTGGATCAGGAATACGATGGATAATTGGTCAGTTGGTGCGAATGATCGATAGGCCAGAACAATGGCTAATCCATCCTCAGAAGCGTTCTTAGGATCATTGTTTCGCCCCTTCTCCCTATCTTCCCATCTCCCTCTCCCTATCTCCCCGTCTCCCCGTCTCCCCGTCTCCCCGTCTCCGCATCTGGTCTTTGTTTACGATTCACGCTTCACGTTGTAGCATAACCACCAATGACGGGACAGGATCATTACCTCGGTCAGGTGCTGGACGACAGTACCGACTCGAGCGACTGCTGGGCCGGGGCGGCATGGGCGCGGTCTATCTGGCCACCCACCTGGGCACCGAGCGCTACGTCGCACTCAAACTAATCGCCCCACAATTCATGCGCAACGAGGAATTCGTCGCCCGCTTCAAACGCGAAGCTCGGGCCAACGGGCGTCTGCGCCATCCGAACGTGGTGGACGTAACTGACTTCGGTTTCACCAGGGCCGGCAATGAGCAGGTCGCATATCTGGTCATGGAGTATCTCGACGGCTGCACGCTCGGCGATGTTCTGGAAGAAGAGAAGCGTCTGCCGGTGGAGTGGGTCGTAGACATCCTGGAACAGGTCTGTTCCGCCGTACACGAGGCGCACAAGCAGGGCATCGTCCACCGCGATTTGAAGCCAGACAACATCTGGCTGGAGCCAAATCGGCTTGGCAGTTATCGGGTTAAGGTCCTGGATTTTGGCATCGCTAAATTGGCAGAACGGGATACTCCAGAACGCGACGATCAAGTGGAAAGCGGCACGTCGCGGAGCGAAGCCTCAACTGCGGCGGCCGCTGCCGCGGGTCACGCGCGGGGAGGGTCCACCCAACTCGCATCTTCAAAGGACAAGCAACCAAATTGACAAGAGTCGGCGCTATCATGGGCACGCCGGTTTACATGTCGCCGGAGCAGTGCGCCGCAAAAAGTTTAGACGCTCGTTCGGATATCTACAGCCTCGGCGTGATCGCTTACCAAATGCTGGCGGGCGAGCCGCCT
The DNA here is from genome assembly GCA_013817595.1 of Pyrinomonadaceae bacterium. GTDB lineage: Bacteria > Acidobacteriota > Blastocatellia > Pyrinomonadales > Pyrinomonadaceae > PSRF01. The sequence continues at coordinate 26,090 of JACDCK010000004.1, forward strand.
TTCGCGGGCAACACCGGGAGTGTCATTCGGGAGCATCTGGAACTGGCGCCGCCGCCCTGCGCGAGCGCAGCAAGAAGATACCCAAGCGCGTGGCCGAAATCGTGATGGGCGCCCCCGCCAAGGATCCTGCGAACCGACCCCAAACGGCTTCAGCATTTGCTAACTCACTGCGGGCGCAATCTCAAAGCCTCGGCACGCTCTACCGTCGGGCCCTGGCCCTCTACAGCGAGTACTTCCCAAAGTTCCTCAAGTTATCGCTGATTGCGCATATCCCGGTCATCATCACCACCGCGCTGATGGTGGTTCTTATGCTGATCGAAAAGGCACAGCCCCGAGGTTTAAGTGCTAACCGAATAACTGTATTTGTGGCCCTCGCAATCGTCGGGCTGCTCCAAATAGTCGCTTACTTCTTCGCTGCATCTGCGATCTCCGGGATGACTGCCGTCATCGTCACGCAGTTGTCGGCCGCACCGCTGCGCCCGGTGGAGCTGCGCACACCTTTCGCGCTGCTTAAGAAACGCTGGAAACCATTTCTCAAAACGAGTATTCGAGTCACCTTGCGCGTAGTCATCGGCATGATCCTGCTAGTCATCCCCGGAATTATCATGTCGGTTCGCTATGCGCTCTATGCACCGGTGGTTCTGCTGGAAGGACTGGAGAAGAAAGCCGCTATGCGTCGCGCGCGGGAATTGGCGTCGCGCTCCTGGCGGACCGTGATCATCATTACGATTCTGCAGTTCTTGATCCCGACAATGGTCAGCGCCTTTTTTGGACGATTTACGGTAGGCCGCAAGCAGCCGGGCGCCGGGGTCACTATGCGGACGATCTACGAACAGTTTTCCGGCTTGGTGAATATCTTTATCATGCCGCTGATGTCGATAGTGCCGGCGTTGCTTTACTTGAAAATGCGACAGTTAGGCGGCGAAACGTTGAGCGACGCGCTAGCCCAGATTGAGGAAGCTGATGAAACGCGCAGCAAGTGGCAGCAGCGCATGCGTTCGCGCGCAACTTTACCAACCCCTCGCAGCCGTCGAAACAGTGGGAAGGAATGAGTGATAAGCAATTTCATAAGTGAGGTGAACTAGACGTGGTTACGTTTTTCTGGGAGTGTGCGCTTTTCACTTTTACTCAAAGCAATCCGCGAAATTTGTGGATATATAGTCGCCGGGGGCAACGCCCGCGGAACACAAACTGCTTTCCATTGACTTTCGCACTCGTTTGGAATAAAAAGCACCCTATTAGCTAATCCCAAGCGCGTGAAAGCTCCGACTTCCCAGATCTTCAGTCGAAAGTGCACGCTTCATTAGACCAAACCTATCCCGCAGTGCGGGGTACTTCCACTGAAAGGGTCGACTAACATGAACAGATACATACTTCGTCTTTTCCCATCGGTAACATTCCTGCTTTCGCTCGTCGTATCCGTGTTGTTGCTTGCGGGCGTCGACGCCCGGGCGCAGTGCCCGGAAGTAGTCACGGCGGGCCTCCGTACTCCCCTTGGGATCACCCAATCCAAAAAAGATAACTTGATCGTTTCCGAGACCGGGACGCCCACATTGCACACGGGTCGTATTTCGATTGTTGACCCAAGCGGCAACCGTCGGACGCTTTTGAACGGGCTGCCGTCAGCAATCAACGACGTCGGCGAACCTTCCGGGCCGGCGGGCGTCTTCATGCGCGGGCGCACTCTGTACGTGCTCATCGGGATAGGCAACAGCATTGTGGGAGCAGGCCCAGGTGTCGCTTTTGAAAACCCTAATCCCTCTTCGCCCATATTCAGCTCAGTTCTGGCTATCCACTTCAGCGCCAGCGTGGAGAAGAAAACAACCGGATTTGCGCTTTCGTTTGCGAACCAGGTGGCGCTCGCAAGCGGCCAAAAGGTGACGCTGTCGAATGCAGCCGGCGAAAAACTTACAGTCGAACTGATTGCTAATTTCCCTAACTTCACGCCCAACTCGCCTCCGCCAGGAAACGTTCGGGGCGTGAATCCTTTTGATTTGGTCGTCGTCGGCAACCAAATCTACGTCACGGATGGCGGCCAGAATTCGGTGTGGCAAGTTGATCTGGCGACGAACGCGTTTTCCACGCTGGTGACCTTCCCGCCCGTTACGAATACATTGTTTCCGGGCTTTGGGCCACCGGTCTCAGAGGCAGTGCCCACCGGCATCGCATACTCAGACGGCCAACTTTTGGTGACTCTCTTCACGGGCTTCCCATTTCCGCCAGGCGCGTCGAGAGTAGAGCAGGTTGATCCTTCGACCGGCACCATCACTACGTTGATCAGCGGGCGCAAGACAGCTATTGACGTGTTGCCAGTAAGAGACGGCAGCGACACTGATTATCTCGTGCTGCAACACGCCTCCCCGTTCGGACCGTTCTTTCCTCCACCGGGACTGGTGCTGCAGTTCGAGACTCCCTCTGGTCCGCCTACCATCGTCGCCAGTTGCCTGATCCGTCCGACGTCGATGACTCTGGATGAGAAGACCGGCACGCTTTACATTGCAGACCTCCAAGTCCCCATGGCGCCCTTCCAGGGTCGCATCCTGAGCGTTCCGTTCTCGCCCTAGATCTAGAGCAGATGAAATGCAGGGCGACAGCGCTTTGTTTGAGATGAGCGAGGATTTGGTTGGCGCTGTCGCCTGCTGCCGCAGGCTCGCTGAAAACGCCGCAGTTCGTGAGCAGTGTTGGCTCGGGCAGCGATCGCCTCGGCTGCACCGACGGCTCCGCGATACTCCCGCGTATCGATTGTTTTCTTTTAGCGTTGGATTCATCACTGCAACTCGTCCCCCCTTAGAGGTCTGTCGCAAAAATCGAATTTCTCCGTGTAGCCTCCGTGGTCTCTGTGTTTCCGTGTTGAAATTGCCAATAAAAAGATGCACCACGGAGCACGGCGAACACGGAGAAGCTTTTTTCCGACAGACTCCTAGCTGAAAATATAATCAACGACGGGCTGGCGGAAAAAGAGTAATCTGCGAAATCTGTGGATTCGTTGATATGTCCGTTCTACAAACAACACACCATCGCTGTGCTCTCGCGCTAATGGCGCAAGTTCCATCACCCGGTATCGACGACGCAAGGATTCCGCCCTTGACTCCCGGCGAAGCAACAGCGCTCAAGCATTGCTTTCTGCGCGACCTGGCAGCGAGCATCGGTGTTGTTGGCGATACCGGTCGCGCAGAGGGCGTGGCGGTCTTTGCGCCGCGGAGAGCGGAGTCGTTACTCAGAGAACTGGTGCGGAAAAACTTCAAACTATTCCCGCAACGTGGTGATACGCCTGGGGAGGTTCTGTCAAACGCCGTTGAGGATCTGTTGAGCAGAGGATTTCCCGCGGTGTGCCTGGTCAATTCCGATAGTCCGACTGTGCCGCGTGCGATACTTGAGGTGGCCATCGAGTCTCTCTCGCGTTCAGGCTACTTTATGGTTCTCGGCGCCCTTGATCGCGGTGGCTATTACCTGATTGGCCTCAAAGAAGCGCATCGCGATCTCTTTGAGCGAGTATCGTGGAATACCGCGAACATCGAGAGCCACACGACCACACGGGCAGCGGCTATAGGATTGAAGGTTGAGCTGCTTCCGCCCTGGTACGAAGTTAAGGACGCCCGGGACCTCAATCGCCTCTGCAAAGAACTCCTTGGGCCCGACCGCCGAGATCGAGCGCATACTGCTCCTTACACCAGCCAATATCTGGCCAAGCTAATTGAAACCTACGGACCAGAATACCTCAGCCCAGACCTGTCCCCCCGATCCTGAAATACAATGATTACTGGAGAACTCAAGTCACGAATTGATCGGGTGTGGGATGCGTTTTGGACGGGCGGGATTTCGAATCCGCTCGAAGTCATTGAGCAGATCACCTATCTGCTTTTCATCAAGCGGTTGGACGAACTGCACACGGCGGAAGAGAAGAAAGCTACGCGGCTGAGCAGGCCGGTTGAGAATGCGATCTTTGAGAAGGACGAACAGCAGTTGCGGTGGTCGCGGTTCAAGAACCTCGAGGGGAAGGAGATGTTCGAGATTGTCACGACAAAAGTCTTCCCGTTCATCAAGGAGTTGCGGGGGGAAGAATCGAGTTACGCGAGGCACATGAAGGATGCTCGGTTCACGATTCCGACGCCTGGACTGTTAGCAAAGGTGGTGGACCTAATCGACCACGTACCCATGGAGGATCGCGACACCAAGGGCGATGTCTATGAGTATATGCTCGGGAAGATTGCTACCGCGGGGCAGAACGGGCAGTTTCGCACGCCGCGTCACATCATTCAGTTGATGGTCGAGATGTGCGCTCCGCAACCGAAGGACATCATCTGCGACCCGGCGTGCGGCACCGCCGGGTTTCTCGTGATGGCTGGTGAATATCTGAGAGACCATCATCCGGAAATCTTCACTAAGGAGTCTCTGCGAAAACACTTCAACGAGAAACTATTCAACGGTTACGACTTTGACAACACGATGCTGCGCATCGGCAGCATGAACATGCTGCTGCATGGCGTTGAGAATCCGAACATCCGGTACAAGGATTCTTTGGCGGAGGAACACGCGGGCGATGAAGAGGCTTACACGCTGATCATGGCGAATCCGCCCTTTGCCGGATCGCTTGATTACGATAACACTGCGAAAGACCTACAGAAGATCGTCAAGACGAAGAAGACTGAGTTGCTCTTCCTCGCACTGTTCCTCCGCCTCCTGAAACCCGGAGGGCGTGCAGCGGTAATTGTGCCTGACGGTGTGCTCTTCGGCTCATCCAACGCGCACAAGACTCTGCGTCGTATTCTCGTGGAGGACCAGAAACTTGACGCCGTCGTCTCTCTACCGGGCGGTGTGTTCAAGCCCTACGCCGGCGTTTCCACCGCCATCCTCCTCTTCACTAAGACCAACTCCGGCGGCACGGACCACGTGTGGTTCTACGACGTGGACGCCGACGGCATGTCACTCGACGACAAACGGACCGACTTGGTACCGCCTGAGAAGTTCGGCCCGGTGCCGGAAACGCCGCTCACTGCTGAAGAGCACGCGAAGAACAATCTTCCCGACATCCTCTCGCGCTGGGCGATGCGCGACGAGGGTGAGCGCCAACGTCCTCGGACTGCCCAAAGCTTCTGCGTGCCCAAGATCGACATCGCCGCGCAGAACTACGATCTCAGTCTCAACCGCTATAAGGAAGTTGTCCATGAGGAACTCGCGCATCTCGCGCCTTCCGAAATTTTGGACACTCTCGCAAAGTTGGAGACGGAAATACAGCGGGGCATTAGCGAACTTGAGGTGATGCTGAAGTGAAGTTCGAAGATCATTTAGTGAAATCAAAATGGCCAATGGAGGAACTGGCGGAAGTTGCGATGATCGACCGTTTGTCTCTTCAGCCGTCGGAAATTCAAGCTGGCACGATCTATGTTGGCCTTGAGCATATTTCAAGCCGGGGTGAGTTCCTGAAGCCCCCAATAGTAACCTCCGGTGAGCTTGCAAGTTCGAAGTTTCGGTTCACCGGAAAGCATATTCTCTACGGCAAGCTTCGACCTTACCTCGCCAAGATTGCCTGCCCAACTTTTAGAGGAATCTGCAGCACCGATATCGTGCCCATTCTGCCTGGTAAAAGAATCGAGCGACGATTTTTGTTCCACTTCCTGCGCCAGCCCGCAATGGTCGACTATGCGAACTCGCAAACAGTCGGTATAAATCTCCCTCGTCTGAGTCCATCAATACTCGCCAAGTTTAAGATTCCCATGCCGCCGTTGGCAGAGCAGCAGCGAATAGCGGAGGTGCTGGACTGCGCGGAGGCGTTGCGGGCCAAGCGCCGCGCTACCCTCGCCCAACTCGAAACCCTCACCCGATCTTTGTTCCTCAACCTTTTGCGCACGGCAGGGCGTGATGTCTCCACTGTTTCCATCGAGGAGGGAATGGAGGTCATCATTGATTATCGCGGAAAGTCACCCCGGAAAACGGAGTGCGGCGTACCTCTTATTACTGCTCGTGTGGTCAAAGGGGGTGAGTTGCTCGAACCAAACGAGTTCATAGCTGAGGAGGACTATGGCATTTGGATGCGACGTGGTTTTCCAAGATCGGGTGACGTGCTCTTTACAACTGAAGCGCCTTTGGGTGAAGTCGCTCAACTAGACGGACGCAAGGTCGCACTTGCTCAACGTCTTCTTGTTCTGCGCGGAAAGGCATCCCTGTTGGAC